>DAINRK010000375.1:0-2966 GCA_036741855.1 Anaerolineales bacterium | reverse complement strand
ATGGCTCGGACATCCTCGGCAAACCAAAGGATATGGCTGAAGCGGTCGCGATGCTGACCCGCTTGCGCGGACACACGCACCAAGTCTATACCGGGGTTGCTCTGCTTCGTGTGAGTGACGGACTCCTCTTGAAGGATCTCTGCATTACGGATGTGCCCATGCGCGACTATTCAGATGAGGAGATACAGGCCTACGTTCAAACTGGTGATCCGCTCGACAAGGCTGGAGCATATGCAATCCAACATTCGGACTTTCATCCGGTCGCAGATATGGTTGGATGTTATGCCAGCGTGATGGGCCTTCCAATGTGCCACGTTGTGCGCATGATGAGGCACTTGGAAATCTCGCCTAAGGCGAATGTGCCAGTCAATTGCCAGACTCTATTGGAATATTATTGTCCGGTTTCTAGTGCGATCTTAAGTGGAGCAATGTAACTAAAAATGTCATTGCGCATGAAGTAATAATTGAAAGGTAAAAAATGAAATTTCTCCGGTGGTTGAATGCTATCGTTGTCCTGACTTTTCTAACTTCATGCAGTGGAGGTGGAGGCATTTCGATCTTCCCTACAGAGACACCATTGCCTCAACCTATCGTAACTGTACTCGGCGCGCCCAATGCGGATGCGGCTCTTGGCGCTTATCTCGACGCGTTCAAAGCCGAAGATTACAACACGATGTATGGGTTGATCAGCAAAGTCAGCCAGGATACGATCACACTGGAAGATTTCGCGAAACGAAACCGCGATGCCTTGAACGAAATGAGCGCAGGCTCGTTTGATTACGAAGTGCTTTCTTCGCTTGTCAGGCCCTACTCTTCAGAGGTTGCTTATCGAGTGACGTATCACACCGCGCTGGTGGGAGATATCCAACGCGAAATGATCGCCCGCTTTGTTTTGGAAGACAACTCGTGGAAGCTGCAATGGGATGATTCAGTGATCCTTCCTGAATTGGCAGGCGGGAACGTGCTTCGTATGGATTACAGTGCTCCTTCGCGAGGCAATATCTATGACCGCGATGGGGATGTAATCGCGGCTCAATCGGATGCACACGCTTTCTATATTATCCCTGGCAACGTGACCGAAGAAAGCCTGGATGTTTTGCTTTCGGAGGTCTGGAGATTGTGCGGCATCAGCATGGAAACGTTGGCTCAGGAAATCTTTAATACCCCGGCACAATTTCCTATCCCGCTCTGTGAAGCATCCACTCAGGAATCGGAACGCATCCGGTCAGTTTACCCGAGCGGCTTGGGATGGACTGATTACAATTCCCGCTATTATTTTCAACAGGGTGTTGGCTCCAATATTGTAGGCTATACAACGTTCATATCCGAAGAAGATATGGAGACCTATCGCCGCCTCGGTTATGCCCAGGATGCGCGCATAGGCGCAGTGGGGATCGAACGCTGGGCGGAGGATTATCTCGCCGGAGAACGCGGTGGCGATTTATATGTGATCAATCCAGCCACCGGGCAACCGGTGACAAAAATCGGTGAAAAAGAACCAAAGGCCGCCGATTCGGTTTACCTCACTATTGACAACAATTTGCAATACTATACAGAGAAAGCGATTGAGGGGTTTACCGGCGCTGCTGTGGTGCTCGAACGCGATACGGGGCGCGTGCTTGCGATGGCGTCCTCGCCTGGTTTCGACTCGAATATATTTTCAACCAACAATCCTAACGGTGCGGCCGAGGCTGCGGAGTTACAAAGTGGGGCTCTGATTAACCGCGCTGCACAGGGACAATATCCCCTTGGTTCTGTATTCAAGATCATGACGATGGCAGCTGGTATGGAAAGCGGCCTGTTCGAAGCGCAATCGACATATGATTGTCAGTATCACTGGACGAACCTGACCGATCAAGTGCGCAATGACTGGACCTGGGATCACTGCCAGCGAAGATTACAGGCCGGGAATGAGTGCAATACACCTGATAGTACGCCTTCCGGTGTGCTGACACTTCCACAGGGGTTAATGCGTTCCTGCAACCCGTTCTTCTGGCAGATCGGTTACATACTGGATCAAAACAACCGCAAGAATGACATCGCAAACATGGCGCGCGCATTCGGTTTGGGCAGTCCCACAGGTATCGATCAGATCACTGAGGCTTCAGGTCAGATCATTGATCCTCCAACAGTGATCGACGTGATTAACCAGACTATCGGTCAGGGCGATGTGCAGGTCACGCCATTACAGGTTGCCAGGTTTATTGCTGCGATTGGGAATGGAGGCACACTCTATCGTCCGCAACTGGTAGAAAAGATCGAACCTGTCGATGGTGGCGCAGCCAAACTTATCTTCAAGCCCGAAGCAAACGGGACGTTACCCATCACCCCTGATCGCCTGAAAGTAATTCAGGATGCAATGTGGGAGGTGGTGCATAACCCACTCGGCACGGCTAATTTCCGTTTGCGCGGTCTGCGAATTCCAGTGGCCGGCAAAACGGGCACAGCTGAATCAGGCAGTGGCGACCCGCATGCCTGGTTCGCAGGATATACATTGGCAGGTGAAAGTTCGGGTCTGCCCGATATCGCGATTGCGGTCATTCTTGAGAATCAGGGTGAAGGCTCAGATTGGGCTGCGCCGGTCTTTCAGCGCATTGTGGAAACGTATTATTTGGGGTCGCCTCAGACCATCTACTGGTTCGAATCCAACTTCGGCGTGACGGAAACCCCGACTCCGTTTGGCGGCATTCCAACTGAGACACCGAAACCATAACTTATTTGCTTTTCGGGGTCTGAGACCCCGAAAGAGCACATCAGAAAACTATTATTTGTGAGTGAAGCAACACAACAAGGTCTCATTATCAAGGCCCAGTCTGGTTTCTTTACGGTAGAGACCGGGCAGGGCTTTATCGTTTGTCAACTGCGCGGCAAGCTGAAGCAGGGCAGAGCAACTGGTGATATCGCGGCAATTGGGGACCGCGTCCGCGTTACATTGTTAACGGATGGAAGCGGAGCAATAGAAGAGG
>DAINRK010000374.1:0-5019 GCA_036741855.1 Anaerolineales bacterium | reverse complement strand
AAGCTGCGATCCGCTTCCAGCCCGGGGCCCCGGGCTGGAAGCGGATCGCAGCTTATTCACTCACAGTGATTCTTTTGGTTGCTCTGGCTGCCTGGGGATACTCGACCTTTTTGTCCCCAGGTTCGACAGCGGTAGGTCTCTTACGCTTTCAGGATGGAACTGCACCTGCAGATCAGGCTACAATTTCCACATCGAGCATGGAGCTTCCTTCTGAGGGGAGCCAGTATGAAGCCTGGCTTATACAGGATGATCGGGAGCAGCGTATCAGCCTCGGGAACATTGCCTTCGATCAGCAAAATCAAGGATCTTTGGTTTTTGTGGATGACCAGGGACAGAATCTTCTCGGCAAGTACCTCACATTGGAGATCACGATTGAGCCTGACCCCGACGCAAGCCCAAGCTCTTCGAATAATATTGCTTATTCAGCCAGTCTCCCTCCGGATGGGTTAACTCACGTAAGGCATCTCCTGTTTTCCTTTGGAGCGACGCCCGGGCAAATCGGGTTCATTCGCGGCTTGGATGCTGACACACTCCTGCTCAACGAATCCGCGCAGCAGATGCTGGCTTCCTTTGAAGCCAGGGATGAGGCAGGCGTCGATCTACATGCCGAAAGAATGTTGAATGTGATCCTCGGAAGCCAGAGTGAAAATTACAAGGATTGGAACTTAGATGGCGCCGTGGACGACCCCGGCGATGGTTACGGTCTTTTACTCAACGGAGAAAACCTGGGATATATCCAGGGTACCTCCACACACGCAAATTTGTCGCTCACATCACCGGACGCAACGCAGAATATGATCACCCATGGAACGCACGTAAAGGACTGTGCAACCAATATCGACGGATGGACGGCTCAATTGCGCGATCAGTTGCGTGCGATGCTGAACGCCTCGTTCGATTCGCCGGAGCTGGAGGGCATGATCCGTGAAGCGGTTGCGCTGGCGGATAAGATCCGGAACGGCATTGACGTCAATGGCAATGAGAGTATCGAACCAATTGTCGGTGAGGGAGGGGCTGTGACAGCCTATGAACATGCCTATTACATGGCGGACATGTCCATCGTCCCAGGGGCAAGTCAATCACCCTAGATTACACAGTGCCTCCTTCAGATAATTTGCTTAACTTTCCGTTGGAATTCCAGCCTACAAGCGAAGCAGTCCTGTGGACAAGTCCAAACAAAAGTTAACTTATTAATGAGATAAGCGTAGCAATCCTGTGGACAAGCGGTAGTTCCCGAAGTAAAACAATCAAGAAAATAAATAGGATACCCCTCAGGCGGGCAGGCAGATTTACAGATGGCTAACAGGAATTGAAGGTGACTCCTCGGGTGCGGGCAGTTGACTCTGGAATGAGAAAGCTGTATAGGATTGGAAATCGATGCAGCACAACCCACCTGTTAATTCGACGGCAATTTCCCTGGCTGGGCACCCAGGGGCTTTTTCTTTTCTCTGTTCTCCTGTACAATGATTTCATCAACGATGAATAAGGGGCGACGTAGCCCAAACAGGTTTTTCGTCTATCCGCCACATTTTCATCCCCTACTCCTGGATTGCGAATCGTGGTTGGCGCGCAGCCGGCCTGATGTGCCAGTTCGTCCAGGGTCAGGTTAAGTTCCCATCTGCGTACATAGTCTGACTAAATCATTGCAAGGATGGAAAGAGAAATAATTAGCGAGTAACATATCAGACAAAGAGGTGGCCTATGAAAAACCATAACTGGTTCAAACATTATGATAATGGAGTGCCGCATACACTCGCGCCATACCCTGAGCGCACTTTGATGGATGTGGTTTCTGAATCTGCAAGCCAGCGTCCGAAGCACCCTGCTCTGTTGTTTCAAGGTAATACAATCTTATACAGCGAATTGGACCGATTGAGTACATCCTTCGCCAATGCACTTGCCGAACTTGGCGTGAAACCGGGTGATCGCGTTGCACTTTTACTACCCAACTCACCACAGATCATCCTGTCACTGTTCGGCATCTGGAAGGCGGGAGGAATCGTCGTGCCATTAAATCCACTTTACACGGAGCATGAACTTGAACATGCTCTTCGTGAAGCCGGGGCGGAGACTGTGATTGTACTGACGCCTTTTTACAACAAGGTCAAAGCAATACAACCGCGCACGCCAGTTCGCAATGTGATCGCCACCAACATCAAAGAATTTCTTCCAGCAGTCAAGAAGATATTGTTCACGATGCTGAAAGAGAAGAAGGATGGCCACTATGTTGAGTTACAACACGGAGATTGGTGGCTGCCTGATTTACTACACAAACACAAAGATACGCCTAAATCATCTCATCAGGTAAGACCTACAGACCCTGCCATCTTATTATTTTCTGGTGGAACGACAGGTGTACCTAAAGCTGCGCTGGGTACACATCACGCTTTATTCATGGCTGGAGTGCAGCTTCGTACCTGGCTCAAAAAAGTTCTCGACGATTGGGATGATGTCATTATGCTCAACATGCCTCTCTTCCATGCTTATGGTTTAGTTGGCGTGATGGCAACAGGACTGGTCGGACATAACACGTTCGCGCTGATTCCTAACCCACGTGATTTGGATGATCTACTGACGACAATTCAAAAAGTCCGGCCCGCATTTCTTCCAGGTGTGCCCACACTTTTCAACGCGTTGCTGGATCACCCCAGGGTCAAATCAGGACAAGTGAACCTGACTTCGCTGAAATTATGTATCTCGGGTGCCTCTTCCCTGCTGGCAGAGACCAAACAACGCTTTGAGAAGGTAACTGGCGGACGGATCATAGAAGCCTATGCATTGACGGAGTCTATGCTTGGTGCAACAGTTTCGCCTGTCCTTGGAGTTTATAAACCTGGTTCCATAGGTATCCCTCTCCCAGATGTTGAAATTCGTATTATAGATTTGGAGACAGGCGAAGATAAACTTGTTCCCGGCGAGATCGGCGAGATCCTGTTGCGCGCACCACAGATCATGCAGGGTTACTGGAATAACCCTGAAGAAACTGCGAATATGCTGCGAGATGGCTGGCTCTATACGGGAGATATCGGTTATCAGGATGAGGATGGCTACGTGTTTATTGTCGACCGGAAGAAAGATCTCATCAAACCGAGCGGATTTCAAGTCTGGCCCCGGGATCTGGAAGAGGTGATCGCTACTCATCCATCAGTGGCGGAGGTATGTGTGGGTGGTGTTCCAGATCCGCACACCGTAGAGGCGGTCAAAGCCTGGGTGGTATTGTATCCGGGGAAACAACTTAGCGAAGCAGAGTTGCGCGATTACTGCCGTCAGAAACTTGCCGCTTATAAAGTGCCCAAGTATGTGGAATTCCGCGAAAGCTTGCCCAAGTCGAATGTGGGCAAGATCCTGCGCCGTGAACTAATAGCAAAACCCAAGTGATACCCAATCGGGGTGGAAGGAATTCTCCCATGAAACAGAAACATTCTACATCCGGAAATATAAGACGATTCATCCTTTGGATGGCGATGATTCTAATTACTGCGATCATCGCTCTATTTATCCCATGGAATGCATGGGCCCTGACTTCGCATCCTCACTCAATCCAAAGCTATGAGGAAGCAGCACAACGCATTGATAGCCTGCGAGCAGAACGTGAGTCTGAGATGAACCCAGATTGTGTGTTCCAATTTCTCACGCATGGGCAAAAGGTGAAGCATGCAATCATTCTGGTGCATGGGTACACCAATTGCCCGGCACAATTTGGCGCGCTCGGCCAGCAGTTCTATGATCTCGGATATAACGTTCTAATTGCTCCATTGCCTCATCATGGACTGGCAGATCGTTTGAATGAGGAACAAAGCCAGCTCGTCGCGGGTGAACTCGCAGCCTATGCCGATGAAATGGTAGATCTTGCGCATGGGCTGGGCGAACAAGTAAGTATGATGGGCATCTCTGGCGGCGGAGTGACAACCGCCTGGGCCGCTCAATTCCGGGATGATCTTGATATGGCAGTAGTTATTTCCCCGGCCTTTGGTTACCAGGAAATACCAACCCTGTTCACTGCCCCTACAATGAACGTCCTACTGCTTTTGCCGAACACCTTTGAGTGGTGGGACGCCGATTTGAAGGAAAATATCGGTCCCTCTCATGCCTACCCTCGCTATTCAAAGCGGACTCTGGCGCAATTGCTGAAGCTTGGTTTTGCTGTACAAGTGGGAGGCTGGCGTGCCTCACCTGCCGCTCGAAGAGTCATCGTCGTCACCAATGCAAATGATTTTTCTGTGAACAATGCCTTGACCCTGGAAATCGTACGTCGTTGGCAGGCACATGGAACAAATGTAGAAACGTTTGAATTCCCTTTGAGTCTCGGATTACAACACGATTTGATCGACCCGGCACAACCGGATCAGCAGATTGCTGTCACCTAACCTCAATTGATCGATTTAGCGACTCACGAAGAATGAGTTCCAGTACGATCTCCTCTTAGTAAAGATCATTGTGCAATAAGAATTGTATCCCCAGACTATAAGCAGGGCAAGCTGTATGGCTTGCCCTGCTTACTTTTACCATCTTTCATTCCTAAATAGTTTATAACAAAATCGGCATGTTTTCAAAAGATATTAGGACTAAAATATAAAAACAATCCATCTGAAGCAGGAGGATCAAAATGTCAACTTATATAGAGTATAAGAATGAAGATGGCTCGACCGTCTTAGTTGAACTTGCAGAAGCGACGGGAGGTGTTGTTAGAGCTTCCCGACACGGCCTTAGTGTCGTTGAAAGCGGGAAGAAATTTAGGGAAGCTTTCAGCAGTGTCCGCGGTACGATCACGGATATCGTTGCAGAAATGGATGCACTCCACATTGAAGAGGGAGAAGTGAAGTTTGGCCTAAAAGCGTTGGGGGAAGCGGGTGTGTTCGCAATAGGAAAAGTGGGCGGCGAGATGAATTATGAAGTGACTTTGAAATGGAAAAAGCCCCCAGAAAAGCCAATACCGAAATCTAAGAAATGAGTAATTTAGAAGAAAGCATCCTGCGGGTATTGAAAGGCGACTCGGTCGTCGGCGCGGCGTTTCTGATC
>DAINRK010000373.1:0-5026 GCA_036741855.1 Anaerolineales bacterium | reverse complement strand
CATCATGCGCTTGCTGAAAAACCTGGCGTGTTGCACTCTTATAACGGTAATCTCGAAACTGCCCAAAAAGCGATCGATCTAAATTTCTACATCGGCGTCACGGGACCTGTCACCTACAAGAACGCGGAAGAGAAACGAAATATCATAAAGCAATTACCGATTACAACGTTGCTGGTTGAAACCGACGCGCCGTTCCTCACTCCAGTCCCCCATCGAGGTCAGCGAAATGAACCGGCCTTCGTCAAAGTAATTGCTGATAAAATTGCAGAAGTTCATATGACAACCCTCGAACAGGTCGCTGAAGTAACGACGAAAAATGCAGATAACTTATTTGGTTGGGGAGGCTGACATTTGAACACAGTCACATTTTTCACTTCGGTTCACGATCAGCTTGAATTTATCGAAGGACGAATTCGCGAACAGGCTGGGGAAGAACACCATCCAGATCTACGCTCCGCGCTGGACCATTTACTTGCCGCGGGAGGGAAGCGCATCCGGCCAACCCTCGGCTTGCTCGTCGGCAATATGCTTGGCGCGCCCGAAGAGAAACTCATTACACTTGGCGCGGCTGTCGAATTGCTCCACACCGCCACTCTGGTTCATGACGACTTAATTGACGGCTCCTTGCTTCGCAGAGGCATACCCACCCTGAACGCGCGCTGGTCACCAGCCGCGACGGTCCTCACTGGCGACTTTCTCTTTGCGCGCGCCGCCAAACTCGCAGCAGAGACTGATTATCTGCCTCTGATGAAACTGTTTGCAGATACTTTAGCGACGATTGTCGGCGGAGAACTAACTCAATTGTTCTCTGCACGCGGCATCATCAATCGACAAAACTACTACCAGCGCATCTACGCCAAGACTGCATCCCTTTTTGAAATGTCTGCAGCGGCTGCCGCGATGATAGCGACTGAAGATGAAGAAATCCGCGATTCGATGAAAACATTCGGATATGAAGTTGGGATGGCGTTTCAAATCATGGATGATGTCCTCGATTTCACGGGTGATCCGTCTGCAACAGGGAAACCAATTGGTTCGGACCTCATGAATGGGTTGGTCACGTTGCCTGCAATTTATTATGCTGAAGCCAATTCGAGCGACGAAGACGTAATCTCCTTACCAAATAATGGCTGGAAAGACACCGAGCGCGTGCAGAGGCTCGTAGATACGATCAAACAGAGCAAAGCTGTCGAGCAGGCAATGGAGGAGGCGCATCAAGCCGTTTGTCGCGCATTAAGCGCGTTAGAGGAGTCATCCACCTCCCCTGAGAAAGAGGCGTTGGAAGACTTAGCAAGATTTATCGTAGATAGAAAAGTGTAAAATCCGGGTGGTCGAGAGGGGCGAGATTATCTCCACCCTATTCTAAAAGTAGGAAAGACCCATGCCTAATCCTCGAAAACCATTCCGTATCAATGTTGGCTTCATCATTCATGAGGAAATCGGCTACAGCCACGAAATCCCTTTTGAACTAGATAAAGTAAAACTTGACGACCTTGAACTAAGAAGTTTTGAAGGCGCCGTTCAAATCGGCCGCACCCCTCAGGGACTCATCGTCCAGGGAAAATTCGCGGCGGAAACCACACTCGAATGTGTAAGATGCCTGAAACAATTCAACTATCCGTTAAAGTGGGAGATCACCGAGCTCTACGCCTTCAACCAAAAGTCGGTGAGCGAATCTGAGCTTCTTCTACCTGATGATGCACATATTGACCTCGCTCCCCTTCTGCGCGAGTACGCACTTTTGGAGATTCCCATCAATCCGTTACATGATCCCGATTGCAAAGGATTATGCATCGAATGCGGACAGGATCTTAACGTCCGCGATTGCGGTCACAGTCAGGTTGAGGACGATTCTCCCTTCTCCAAACTCAAAGATTTGTTGTAAAATATGTTCATGATCACACGCTCTTCTCTGGCAACCATGTTGATGTCCAACGCCCCCAGTATGGGGGTGCCTATGGAAATGTATATCCGCGCCTGGAGAGCACGTTAGATCGTCGTACCTGCAAGTTGACGGGCTGTCCACGATTAGGACAGCCTTTTTGTTTATTTAAAACCTGTCGTAGAGACAGGCAGCTGCCTGTCCCTACATAAATCACGGAGGCATGAATGCCCGAAAATATCTTAATTGCCATCGCCTGGCCCTATGCCAATGCAGAAATACATGTAGGAAATATCACCGGCTCCCACCTGCCAGGTGACATTGTCGCGCGCTACCACAGACTGAAGGGAAACAAGGTTTTGGTAGTTTCAGGAACCGATTCACACGGAACACCGGTCACGCTCGCCGCGGACAAAGAAGGCAAGCCTGTTGAGGAAGTCTATAAAAAGTACCACAATAGTTTCCTTGAATTATTTCAAGGCTTTGGCATCACGTACGATTTGTTTACAACAACCCACACTGAAAATCACTTCAAAGTATCACAAGCGATCTTTCTTGCATTGAAAGAGAACGGATTTTTATACACAGACAAGTCCATGCAATGGTATTCGCCTTCTGCAAATCGTTTCCTGCCTGATCGCTATGTGGAAGGAACATGTTATATCTGCGGCTATGAGAGTGCACGCTCTGACCAATGCGACAACTGTGGCAATGTGCTCGAGCCAGAGAAGTTGATCAACCCGCGCTCGAAGGAAGGTGGTGCGCTCGAACTGCGCGAGACTGAACATTTTTATCTTGACCTTTCGAAACTCGAACCCGATGTCAAGAAATTTCTGGAAGAGCGCTCGTCACATATGCGCGATACAGTCCTTGGTGAATCACTTCGCAAAATCGAAGCCGAGGGACTCAAGCCGCGTCCTATCACAAGAGATCTCGATTGGGGAGTGCCTATCCCAATCGAAGGCTGGACGGAAGCTGGCAAGCGTATTTACGTCTGGTTCGAGGCTGTGATCGGTTATCTCTCCGCGCCGATTGAGTGGAGTCAGTTATCAGAAAAAGATCGCGCTGAGCGGAGTGAGCCGACCGGCGAAGGCAGTCGAAGCGAGGCATGGCGCGATTGGTGGGTCAATCCTGATGCGAAGCAACTCCATTTCATCGGCAAAGATAATATCTTCTTTCACGCCGCGTTGTGGCCCGCGGAACTCATGGGAGCAGGAGTCCAGTTCCTACAAATTTTCGCGGAGGATGAAAAGCCGCTCACCCTCCCCTATGATGTACCTGCCAATCAGTTCATGAATCTCGAAGGCAAAAAGATCAGTGGCTCAGCCAATTGGGGGGTGTGGGGACGCGACGCATTGACGCGTTATGACCCGGACGCGCTGCGATATTACCTGACCGTGAACATGCCCGAGAACAAGGACAGCGATTGGGACTGGGCTGAATTTGTGGCGCGCAACAATAACGAACTGGTGGCAACCTGGGGCAACCTTGCGAACCGTGTGCTGTCTTTTGCTTATAAACATTGGGAAGGACATGTTCCTGATATGGATGTGAGCGCGCTTCGTGACTCAGACCGCAACCTGCTCACCGTGATCGAAAACGGATTCAACACAGTGGGCGCCGAACTCGAAGCCGTGCACCTGCGCGCGGCTATTGGCGAGGCAATGAAACTCGCCACCGCCGTCAACCAATATCTAGACCAGAACGCGCCGTGGTCAGCCATCAAAAAGGACAAAGACGAAGCTGCCAAGACCATCTACACCGCGCTCAAAGCGATTGATTCGCTCAAGATTCTGTTCGCGCCGTTCCTGCCATTTACGTCTGAGCGGTTGCATGGATTCTTCGGTTATGAAACTCCGCTGTTTGGTGAGCAATACACCGAAGACGTGACCGACTCGCTTGGGACGCATAAGGTGCTACGCTATCGCGTAGGGCGAGATAGTATCTCGCCCAACTGGAAGCCCAGCGAGTTGAAGCCTGGCGCGAAACTAAATCAGCCGGGTCCGCTCTTCAAAAAATTAGAAGAAAGTGTTATTGAAGAGGAAAGAGGAAGACTTGGGAAATAAACTTGAAATCGGATGTCGTGATGACATCCGATTTTTATTTTGGTAAGTCCAGCCTGCCACAAATTCAAATATTTTATTTTTACCCTTAGCAAATGCAATTCATTTGTAACCAAATGTAGGGCATGCCCGTATTGACAGGGCATTCGGTGAAACACATAATTATTCTGTACCACTTATCCTTTATTGTGAATCGACGCGGAAAACTTTAGCTATGAGTACATGGATCGGTAAAACACTTGGAAAGGTCTACATCGATTCATTGATTGCGCGTGGGGGTATGGCAGTTGTCTATTTAGGCATGCACAAAACCCTCCAACGCGAAGTCGTTGTCAAAATCCTTCGAAACGACTATGAGGACGATACAACTTCGCTGGAGCGTTTTGAGCGCGAAGCACGTGTCGTCGCCAAACTGCGACATCCCAACATCGTTCAAATCTTTGACTTTGATACGATCGAAGACCAGCCCTATATCGTCATGGAGCACATCGAGGGCCCATCGTTATCAAAATACCTAAGTGCCTTGCACGGGAAACTTGGGCGGCTGGAACTTCCTCAAGTCAATCAGCTATTGACCAAGGTAGCCAGCGCGCTTCAGTATGCACATGAAAGCGGGGTCATCCACCGCGACGTCAAACCCGCGAATATTCTTCTCACCTCGCGATCGAGTTCGATCGTTCCCGGCGATCCGCTCCCAGCGGATTTCGAACCGATTCTCACCGATTTCGGCCTGGTCCGTTTTCTGAGTGCGAGCCTGCAAACCTCCGCTGGAAAGATCGTCGGGACGCCGGCGTATATGAGTCCGGAACAAGCGAGCGGTGAATCTACCGCCGAGCGAACGGATATCTATTCACTAGGCATCGTTCTTTATGAGATGTTGGCCGGGCATGTTCCTTTTGATGGGGAAACCACGATGAGCATTTTGCTCAAGCATATCAATGAACCCCCTCCGCCGATTCCTGGCTTAGCTTTCGGATTCCAATATGTGCTGGACCGTGCCCTGGCGAAGAAGCCTGAAGAGCGCTTACAAACTCCGAACGAATTGGCGGCAGCGTTCAATGAGGTCATCGAAGAAACATCC
>DAINRK010000372.1:0-5028 GCA_036741855.1 Anaerolineales bacterium | reverse complement strand
CTTCACAATAATATGGAGAAGACATACTTTTGTGTTGTTAGTCATCAACTATGTTTGCCTTAATTCTGAGGTATTACCAACCTACACGGTTCGTTTAAGGAGAATGAGATGGTTTTGAAAGTTATGACCGTCATAGGTACTCGTCCTGAGGCCATTAAGATGGCACCGGTCATCAAATCCTTAATGAATTATTCTGAAGAGGTAAAGTCTGTTGTTTGCGTTACAGCGCAGCACCGAGAAATGCTCGATCAAGTACTAAAGATCTTTGGAATAGTTCCTGATTATGATTTGAATCTGATGAAACCGAATCAGAGTCTTTCTCTGCTTACCGCAAATCTCCTTACAGCACTGGATGAAGTAATAACCTTTGAGAAACCAGATTGGGTACTTGTGCAAGGCGACACGACAACCGCGATGGTAGCAAGCCTTGTTGCATATTACCATCGAATCAAACTGGGGCATGTCGAGGCAGGACTGAGAACCAATGACAAATTTCAGCCATTTCCTGAAGAGATCAATCGACGTATTGCTGACATTTTAGCTGATGCCTATTTCGCGCCGACCCAGAATAGTCGAATGAACTTGTTGAAAGAAGGGATTCGTTCAGAATCAATTGTGGTCACCGGAAATACAGTCATTGATGCGCTTATGATGATTTCTCGGCGAGTGGCTGGCCGACCCTTGGATTCCCGTATAAGCACGTCGATTAAAAATAAATTACTAATTTTGGTTACTGTTCATCGGCGCGAGAGCTTTGGCGAGCCGCTTGAGAATATTTGTAAAGCACTAGCGAGAATAGCACTCAGTTATCAAGAGAAAATTCAAATTGTGTATCCGGTACATCTAAACCCGAACGTTCGTAAGACCGTGTATGAGACTCTTAGCGGAATTCCCAACATTTCTCTTATAGAGCCAGTAAATTATGAGGAATTGGTGGGGCTTATGAGTAGTTCATATCTCATCCTGACAGACTCGGGAGGAATTCAGGAGGAAGCTCCAAGTTTACATAAGCCAGTACTCGTTCTCCGTGAAATGACTGAACGTCCTGAGGCAATTGAGGCAGGTGCGGCAAAATTAATAGGTACCGATGCTGATAGGATTTATTCAGAGACCATGCGTTTGATCGAGGAGCCAAAGAGTTATCATCGGATGGCTAGTGCAATAAATCCTTATGGCGATGGGCAGGCAAGTCAGAGAATTGTACAATTCTTGCTTGGGCAGCCAATTGAAGTATTTGGATAATGTTTCTCGACAGTTTGCCTGGAATCTGAGTATGCGAATCGCCTACATTGTTCCTTACGTTCCAAATCTAATTCGAACCCGGCCGTACAACTTGATAAATCAACTGGCCTCTTTGGGTCATGAAGTCTCAGTCTTCACGCTTGGATCAAGTAAGGGTGATCTGATTGATGCACAAAGCCTCAAAGGCCATTGTCGTGAAGTGTATTATTACGCCCAGCCTGTTTGGCGTTCCTTGTGGAATAGTGCATCTGCTCTGCCCTCGAGGAAGCCACTTCAATCTGTATATAGCTGGCAGCCTGCGATGGCCCGACAAATTGCTGAAAGCACAGCTCGAAACGAATTTGACATCGTACATATTGAGCACTTAAGAGGTTCACGCTTTGGCCTTTTCTTAAAGTCAAAATTGCCGAACATGCCGGTCGTTTGGGATAGTGTCGACTGTATTACCCATCTCTTTCAGCAGGCGGCGAAGCAGAGTAGCAGTTTCTTTGGCAAATTCATGACACGCTTTGAGCTAAGCCGAACCAGAAGAGCAGAAGGGGATTTGGTTTGCCGGTTCGATCATACGCTTATCACAGCGCCTGCTGATCGGAATGCTTTGCTAGGGCTCGTACCTCCGGGGAAGAGCCCATCAGAGATTTCTGTTCTGCCCAATGGAGTTGATCTGGAGTACTTCCATCCAAGCGCTGAATTTCAACGAGATCCTGAGACAATCATTTTTAGCGGCAAGATGAGTTATCACGCTAATACTTCCATGGTGAAATACTTGGTGGCGGAAATCATGCCGCGTATTTGGAAAGTACGCCCGGCCGCCCGTTTATACATTGTAGGAAAGGATCCCACTGCAGACATCCAGGAACTCCAGAAAAATCCTCGCATCGTCGTAACAGGAACTGTCGATGATATCCGACCGTTCCTGTGGATGGCTACAGTCTCGGTTGTTCCGCTTTTATATGGAGCCGGTATTCAAAATAAGATATTGGAGGCGATGGCAACCGGGACCCCCGTCGTGACTACCTGCCAAGCTCTTTCGGCGCTTCAGGCTCAACGAGGACAAGATCTTTTCGTTTCTGATGACCCGGATGGCTTTTCACAGGCAGTATTGCAGCTGATTGCAAATCGAGACCTTCAGCAGAAGACTGGTGATGCTGGAGTGAAATATACCAGAACCTTTCATAGCTGGGCTTCGATTGCTTCTCAACTCGTGAATATCTATCAACAAATTCTCGACCGCCATTCTCGATAAGTAGCACATATATTGCCTTTGCTTAAGCATGTTTAGCGGGATTTTGACATATATCCGCGTCAACTTTTTACCAGTTTTCATAATTTCTAAATACATATTGGGCAGGTTCTGTTCTTTTTAGTTTATTCTCTTTTGCTTTGGAAAGCATTCAGGCTGGATTTCATTGATTTCCTCTGTCGCTGTTTTTACCTCTTAGGGAAGGACTCGTATCACATGAAAATCTTAATGATTTCTCCTCAACCTTTTTTTGAACCACGCGGTACTCCAATCAGCGTCTATCAACGCCTGGAAGCGCTTTCGGCCCTTGGGCATGAAATCGATCTAGTTACCTACCATGTTGGTACGGATGTTGAGTTTCCGAATGTAAAGATTCACCGGGTGAGGAGGGTCAAAATGATCCAGCATGTCCGTATTGGACCCTCGAGAGCAAAAATTTTGCTGGATGTTTTGGTGTTCTTTAAAGCCATTGAACTGCTGTTGGGGAAACGTTATGATGTGATTCATTCCCATGAGGAGGCCTCCTTTTTTAGTATGTTCTTGGCATGGATTTTCCGCACCCGTCATCTTTACGATATGCATTCATTATTGTCCAGGCAGCTGGGTAATTTCAATTTTGGGAATAAACCCATTTGTATTAAGATCTTTTCTATCTTGGAAACGATGGTGCTCAAAAGCTGTGATGCAGTAATTACTGTGGGGCCAGACCTCGAAAGATATGTCAAGACAGTTGGATCTGATATCCGAGTGGTAATGATCGAGAATATTGCCTTACAGGCGTATCAAACTACGATACTGCCGGATGAAGTAGAACAACTGAAGAAAAAGCTCGACCTTGATGGCAAACTGCCCATTGTTTATACCGGCACCTTTGAACGTTATCAAGGTCTGAATCTGGCGCTGGAATGTGTGGAAATCGTTGCGAAACAGTATCCGAGGGTGATCTTTGTTTTTGTCGGCGCGAAAAATCAGCAAGCCAGAGAATGGACTGAGATCGCACGAGATATGAACCTGCAGGAGCATGT
This sequence comes from Anaerolineales bacterium, assembly GCA_036741855.1. Classification (GTDB taxonomy): domain Bacteria; phylum Chloroflexota; class Anaerolineae; order Anaerolineales; family Villigracilaceae; genus Defluviilinea. Next base: position 1,518 of record DAINRK010000372.1, on the reverse strand, counting down.
CCTATTTTTGGATGTTGTATCTCCCGCGGAATCAATGGTGTACCTTGCCTATGCCGCGGTGTTGATTTCTCCCCGCCTGGATGGCACGACAACCCCACTAAAAATTTATAGTTATCTTCATGCCGACAGACCGATCGTTGCCACAAATATCACGGCCCACACCCAAGTACTGAGTCCAGAGACCGCGATTCTTGTAGAATCAAACAAGGACGCCTTTGCCGAGGGAATTCTTCGTGTGCTGCATGACCCCGAACTTGCAGAATGTATCGCAAAAAATGCACATGAATTTGCCAAGCAGAAGTTTAGTCACCAGGATTACATCTCAAAGGTCAACCAGATTTACCAATCGCTTTCATCGGTTCTAGAAGTCGAAGAACCAGCACTATCGTGGAGAGAATAAGATGTGTGGCATTTGCGGTGTCGTTTCTTTCCAACCAAATGCTCCAGCTGATCGATCAACCCTGTTGCAGATGAATACCTCGCTTCGGCATCGTGGACCGGATGATGAAGGCTATTACGAGGATGACCAGGTCAGCCTTGCGATGAGGCGCCTCAGTATTATTGACTTACACACAGGGCAACAACCTATTTCGAATGAATCGGGCGACGTCTGGGTGGTCTATAACGGAGAAATCTATAACTTTCAGAGCGTACGCGCCGTCTTGGAGCAGCGCGGGCACATCTTCAAAACTCAAACCGATACCGAGATCATAGTTCACGCCTATGAAGAATATGGCGATGAATGCGTGACCTTTTTCAATGGAATGTTTGCCATCGCACTCTGGGATGCGCGGGAGCGCAGACTCTTCTTAGCGCGGGACCGGTTGGGGATCAAACCCTTGTATTACTGGTCCGATGCAGATAAGCTGGTCTTCGGTTCAGAGCTCAAAGCGTTGACTCGTCACCCGGATGTGCCGAGGCAAGTGGATCTCGTGGCTTTGGACCTTTTCCTTACATTAGAATACATTCCTGCCCCACACACCATTTACGAAGGCGTTTTTAAGCTTTTGCCTGGCCATCTATTGGTGGTTGAAAAGGGGAAGCTGAAGATCACTCAGTATTGGGATGTGCCATACCAACCTATAAGCCAAAACGAGGAGGAATGTGGGGAAATCCTTTCTGGCTTGATTAAAGAGTCAGTCCGGCTCCGCCTAATCAGCGATGTGCCGCTGGGAGCCTTCCTGAGCGGAGGCATCGATTCCAGCACGATTGTTGGCTATATGAGTCAGAGCGCGAATGAGCGCGTCCGGACGTTCTCGATCGGATTTGAGGATGATACATATAACGAGCTTCCCTATGCAGAGGCGGTAGCGAAACATTTTGGTACGAAGCACCATGTCGAAGTATTGAAATCAGATTATACAGATATCGCCGAACAATTGGTCGCTCACTTCGACGAGCCATTTGCCGATACCTCCATATTTCCAACTTATTTCGTTTCAAAGCTTGCTAGTCGCCAGGTAAAGGTCGTTTTATCGGGCGATGGCGGCGATGAATTGTTTGCCGGTTATGATACAT
>DAINRK010000371.1:0-5028 GCA_036741855.1 Anaerolineales bacterium | reverse complement strand
GCGGGTGTAGTTCAGTGGTAGAACGCTTGCTTCCCAAGCAAGATATCGTGGGTTCGAGTCCCATCACCCGCTCAAATCCGCAGGACAGCTGCGCTAGCGTCGAGGAGAGACTCCCTCGACATTTTTGTTTGGCAAATTGTAAGGTAGCTGTCATGCGTTCCCCCAAAGGTCATAAGTAGAATCGGGTCTGGAGGTACCGCTAATGGCACAACCAGAGAAACAAAGCACGATCTTATATGTTGAAGATAATTCCGATAATCGTATGCTCGTAAGGCGCATCTTAATTTCTGAGAATTATAAGCTGCTCGAAGCCACGAATGCATTTGAAGCAATTAATTTACTGGAAACTACAATTCCAGATTTGATCCTGATGGACATCAACATGCCTGATATGGATGGCTATACATTGACTGCGAAGATCAGATCTATGCCCGGTCTTGGGCGAGTCCCGATTCTTGCACTAACCGCGAATGTGATGCGCGGCGATAAAGAAAAAACACTTGAAGCGGGCTGTGACGGTTATATACAAAAACCACTTGATATTGATCAATTGACCAGGGAAATCGAAAAATTTCTCGGGAGGAGAGCCAATGTCTGAAAATGTCATGGATACACAACCTATTAAAAAGCCCACCATTCCCAAGGATGCAACGGTTCTTGTTGTTGAAGACAATGTTGCCAACTTCGTGTTGATCGCGCGAATGCTTGGTTACCTGGGTATTCATTGTGAATGGAAGACATCGGGTTATGAGGTGGTGGAGTATGCAGATACGCTGCAGCGTCTTGACCTGATCCTGATGGATATTCGTCTCCCATATGAAGACGGATATGGCGCGCTGAAAAAGATTCGTGCCTCCGAAAGACTCAAATCCATTCCCATCATTGCCGTGACTGCAGAAGCAAGCACTGATCAAATGAATAAAGCAAAAGACTCTGGCTTCGATGGTTTCCTCGGCAAGCCGCTTGATCCTGATAAATTCCCCGATCAAATTCGGCGTATCTTGAGCGGAGAGTCTGTTTGGGAATTTAGTTAAGTCAGTAGCCACAACAATGAGTGTAGTTTCCATTAATAAGAAACATTTTTTTGTCACCGTTTACTTCACTGTGGATGGGGAGCGGTTGCAGCTTATACATTATTCAGATCCCCAGAGCCAGGATGGACAGGCAACAATTCCTCGCGCCGCGGAACTTTCTTTGCGAGAAATGGAGAATTATCTAAAAAATGGCACGGTTCAATTTGACCTGCACGACGCCTCGGCACTCCCACCACCCTTAACGAAGTATCCACGCCAGTTAGGGTGTGAGGCAGCCGCGTATATACCCATCTCACAAAATGGACATCTGCGCGGTCTTATTTTAATTGGCGCGCGAACAGGGCAAGAGCTCACTGAAGATGTTGTCAATTCATTGGAGAAAACAATACAGCTGACAGCAAATGTTTTGCAACAAAACGCATCAACTGTTCTGGCTCTGGATGCCCGCCAGTCAAAGGAGATCAATGCACTGAACACACTGGCTGCCAATGCAGCAACCGTCAATGATCTTCATGCATTTTATACAGCTATTCACGAACAGATCCGCTATATTGTAGGAGATTATGGAATCGTAATTGCTCTCTACGATCAAAAAACAAATTCCATCAACATTCCCTACCTTTGGGAAGAAGGAAAATTTTCTTCGATTGATACTTTTCCACTCGGTGAGGGCTTAACTTCGATTTTGATCCGTACACGCGAGCCCTTGATGCTCGTGGAGGATACTGAAAAGCGCTCAATTGCTATGGGAGCCAAGGTCGCGGGAAGGGCCGCGAAGTCGTGGCTAGGAGTTCCCATGGTTGCACGAGGGGAAGCGATTGGCGCTATCATTATTCAAGACCTGGAGAAGGAACACAGCTTCGATGAGGGCGATCTCCGATTTGTGATGGCAATAGCAAATCAGATTTCAGGCGCACTGTATAATATCCGCTTACTTGATGAGAGCCGCCGATCTGCCCTGCAATTTGAGACCGCGGCAGAAATCGCGCGTGATATTAGCAGTTCCCTTAACCTTGATGAACTCCTGCAAAAAGCGGTCAGCCTGATTCGTTCACGATTCGAGTTTTATCACGCAGGCATCTTCCTTAAAGACTTGTCAGGTGAATTTATTGTGATCCGCGAAGCCACGGGAGAGGCCGGAGCACAAATGAAAAGGGCAGGTTATAAGCTTGGAGTTGGGTCAAAATCTGTTATTGGCTTTGTCTCAGGGAGGGGTGAAGTATTAGTCGTCAATGATACAGCGCGAGATGCAACCTATCACTTCAATGCCCTGTTGCCTGACACGCGTTCAGAGGCCGCGATTCCGTTAAAAATTGGCGAACGGATCGTAGGGGTCTTAGATGTCCAAAGCACAGAGACTTATGCATTTGCAGAAGACAATCTCCGCACGCTGCAAATCCTAGCTGATCAGCTTGCCGTCGCGGTTGTCAATACCGAGTTGTTTGCGGAAACTCAGGAACACCTCGCACAGCATCGTCTGCTGCATCACATCACAACCACAGCCGCTTCAGGTACGACCCTTGATGAGGCTTTGCAATCTGCAGTCAACGGATTACAAGTCACACTTGGCGGAGACCGCGTCTCCATTCTTCTAGTGGATCGTGAAAAGAAAGCACTTGTTGTGAGAGCCGCAGTGGGATACGCTAATGAAGTTTATGATTTGCACATACCTATGGGGGATGGGATTACAGGCTGGGCTGCGGCACATCGCAGAACACTACGCGTAAACAATGTTCTTCAGGACGCTCGCTATATCGAAGGCAGTCCAAATACCCGCTCGGAAATTGCAATTCCTCTTTTATATCGGAGTGAATTGCTGGGTGTTCTTAATGTCGAAAGTGAGCAAGTATCAGCATATGCAGAAAATGATGAGGAATTGCTGGGTACGTTGGGCGGAAGCCTTGCAGCGATAATAGCGAATGCCAGGCTTCTCGAGCAGATCCGCTCACAGGTCGAGCGGGAACGTGTTCTATTTGAGATCACTGACAAAATCCGTCGTACAACCGATATGGAAACCATACTCACCACAACGGTGAGTGAATTAACTCGTGCAGTTGGTGCAAATAGGGCAAAGATCAAAGTTGGAGTAAATTCCCTTACGACAAACCAGCAGAAAAGAGCAACTAATGAGTAGGCGATTCTCTCTGGATGAAATACTGTCTCGTACCGGTGGGCGCTATATCATTATCGTTATTGCAGTTGCCCAACTCATTGCACTGCTTGGAGCAATTCCAGGAATTCTGTCCATTTATACCAATGCGGAGTTCGATGAACGACAGGTTCAGACATTTTCATGGGTAGTGCCACTCTCCATTGTCGTAACCAGCGTTATTCTGCTTGGCGTAAGCTGGCTGATCACACCGACAGCACGTAAAAGATTGGACGATTGGGTTTATGGATCATCCATTTCATCGGCTGATGAAGAATATAAAGCATGGCGCGAGATTACAAGCCTTACCTGGCGTTATGGAATTGCAGCCGGGTGTGTAATCATCGTAATCAATATTTTGCCTATTTTTTTGATTACACGATCGCAAAACGAAGCCATCTCTTCTGTATTCCAGCCCACCTCCATTAATTCGCCAGATCCAGCGTATGTGGTTATTGGAGGATTGGTTTCATTGCTTGGCTCAATAATACTTGCTGTATTAATGATTGAGCGGCTGGTTCTTCCTGCACGACTGGTTCTTGTGCCAAACAATTTTGACACGCAACTGAAGGGTCGGTTTGGCGCACTCTTGATTGGGAAGTTCCAAATCCTGATACTTGGGTTGATCACTATCGGTGTACTTTTAATTGCACCTATCGGCTACCAGCAAACCGTTCGCATCCTTTACTCGGAGATTAGTTCTTTTGAAAGCTTCCGTGACCTGCAGATTCAATCTGTTCTATTCAGCCTATTCGCCCTTCTACTTGGCGCTGGGTTTTCATACTATGTTTCCAAGTCAGTTTCAGATCCTATTAAAGATTTGATTAATACCTTTACAAAAATCGAACAAGGCGATCTTGCCACGCGCGCTCCCGTCAGCGCTACGGACGAACTTGGAATCGTAACTATGCATTTTAATCGCATGGTCGCACAACTAGAAGGACTTCAAAACACGCTTGAGCAACAGGTCGTTGAACGGACAAAGCTGCTAACTGCGACCAATGAAGTTGGCAGAGTCGCAGCATCCAGCCTCGATCCGGATGAACTTCTTAGCCGCGTGATCAAATTGTTTCCAGAACAATTCGGTTATTACTACGCTGCAATCTATCTCCTGGATATGAGTGGGAAATGGGCCGAACTTCGAGAGGCGACTGGCGATGCAGGCCATGTTCTTAAGCACAATCATCACCGCCTTGAAGTAGCAGGAAAAAGTATGGTTGGCACCGCCATCCGCGAAAAGTCAGCCCGCATTGCACAAATAGCGTCTCAGGAAAAACAACGATTTGAAAACCCATTGCTTCCCTATACGCGCTCTGAAATTGCTCTTCCTTTACTAGTTGGAGATCGGATCTTGGGCGCCTTGGATGTGCAATCCTCGAAGGAGTCAGATTTTGGTACTGAGCTAATCGAAACGATGCAAAATATGGCTGGGCAAGTCGCGTTCGCACTCGAAAATGCACGACTTTATCAGGAAGCACAGCGAGTCATTAAGGAGATGCGTACTGTGCAGCAACAATATCTGCAGGAAGGCTGGAGCGGATATTCGGCACAGCATGATGAAATGGAATATAGCGTTGGCGATGAGATCCCCGAAAATTCCAGTCAAATGGAAGTCCCTATCAGCCTGCGCGATCAGTTACTTGGGCAAATCATGCTCGAAGGGAAGGATGAGTGGACTCAAGAACAACGCAGCCTTGTAGATGCAGTAGCAACACAAGCAGCGATTGCGCTTGAAAACGCAAGACTGGTAAGTGAGAGCCGTCAAGTGGCAGTCCGAGAGCGCATGCTGGCGGAAATCAACTCGAAGATTTGGTCATCCGCCACGATTGATGGCGTGTTGCAAAC
>DAINRK010000370.1:3507-5040 GCA_036741855.1 Anaerolineales bacterium | reverse complement strand
CATCGGAGTATCGGCTCCGCCTTTCTGGCTGGGATTGTTGCTCCTCTACTGGCTTGGCTATCTCATCCCACTCTTTCCGTTGGGTGGGACAGGCAGTTTGGCGCATCTTGTTCTCCCGTCTCTCACGGCAGGTTTGGGCGGTGCAGCCTGGTATGCGCGTATGATGCGATCCAGCACGCTTGATATTTTATCCGCTGATTATGTCCGTACCGCGCGCGCCAAAGGCTTGCGGAATATTTTTGTCATCTTCCGTCACGTTTTGCCTAACGCGATCAATCCCATCATTACCATGGCAGGGCTGGATATCCCCTGGTTTATTGGCGGGGTTGTATTGGTGGAACGCGTGTTTGACTGGCCCGGCGTGGGCCGCCTTGCAGTAGAAGCAATCGAAACAGTAGATGTTCCACTCATCCTGGGCACGGTCATTTTCACCGCAGGTGTCGTTGTGATCAGCGGAATCCTGATCGATCTGGCTCAGGGAATTGCTGATCCACGTATACGGCACGGGAACCGCTGAAGAAAATTGCCCAAAGTATCTCATCTCATTCTTCATCAAAATAAAAGGAGAAAATAATGGCTACTTATCATCTCGACGATACACAACCTCATGCATTTTGGGATAATTCTTATCCAGCGCGTATTCGCGTCAGATCTGGCGACACTGTAGTCTTCGAAACGCTGGAGGCATCTGCCAATCAGATCACGCCGGACTCGGTGGATGAGGCGGTTGCAAATTTGAGTTTTGCCTCCATTCACCCGCTGACTGGACCTGTATTTGTTGAGGACGCGGAGCCTGGCGATGGGTTGGAGGTCGAGGTGATCAGTATCAAGAACAAGGGCTGGGGTTGGAACGCTGTTATCCCAGGTTTTGGTCTATTAGGTGAGGATTTCCCAAACCCCTATCTTCATCACTACAAGCTGGGACGTACCCAATGTGAATTCCGCCAGGATATCCTGATCCCCTATGAGCCGTTCTGCGGTGTGATGGGTGTTGCTCCTCGCGAGCCCGGGCGTCTAGATACAATTCCCCCACGCGAGAACGCTGGCAACATTGATATTCGTCACCTCACACCCGGCACCCGCGTGACATTCCCGGTTTTCGTTCCTGGTGCTTTGTTCTCATGCGGCGATTGTCACTCAGCACAGGGAGATGGGGAAGTGAATGGAACAGGCATCGAATCCCCGATGACCGTTACCTTACGTTTCCGCGTTTTGAAAGGTGCAAACACCCCTGAATTGCGATTCATCACACCACCCGGTAAGAAACTCACGGTCACAGACGAAGGTGGTTACTTCGTTACCACTGCACATGGGCCCGATCTCTTCAAGGATGCCCAACAGGCCGTTCGATATATGATTGACTATCTTGCCTCTGACTACGACATGACCCGTGAACAGGCATACTGTCTGTGCGGCGCGGCCGTGGACTTGAAGATCAGCGAAATTGTGGATGCACCCAATTGGATTGTTTCCGCGTACCTGCCATTGAGTATTTTCAAACAAGGTAAACCCACAGCGAAGTCCGCTTCAAGG
>DAINRK010000370.1:0-3497 GCA_036741855.1 Anaerolineales bacterium | reverse complement strand
GAAAGATTGAATTGTGAATCTTTTAGTATTAATTTTCGTCACTCCGGGTTCTACAGAACATTTAAAGTTTTGCATCGTTAAAATGCTAGGAGGAAAATCATATGGAAGAAGATAAAACGAAGGTTCAAGCTCCATTACAACCCCTAATACCCGATCCTGCTCTAAGGCGTTTGGATATATTAGTGGGTAAATGGGACCTCCGAGGTCGTACGCTGGATACGGCTGAAGATAACATTACAGGGTGGGTCATTTTTGAGTGGCTGCCCGGCGGATTCTTTCTCCAAGCGAGAGGCGAGATAGACTTTATGGGGACTAAAATACAAAGCCTGGAAATCCTTGGATATGATCCGCAGACTCATATTTTTCCGGCAAGCGTGTATTCCAATATGGACGGAAATATGATGCAATATTATTGGGACATTCAGGGAGATACTGTAACGCACTGGACCGAAGGATCGACATATACCGGTACAATGAGCGACGATGGCAATACGCTCGCTGGTGGGTGGAGACCCCAGGAGGGCAGTGAGGGAGGCCCTGAAAGCACCTATGACGCCGTTATGACTCGGGTGAAGTAGTTGTGTTGTCTGAAATCTTATATCGTGATTCGTAAAAGGAGAAATTACTATGTCAGACGGTAATAAAGAGGCCGCAATTAATTTCCTTAAGTGGGCCTCCAGCGGGAGGGTTCGAGAAGCCTATCTAAAATTTGTGGGCGATGGATTCAAGCACCACAATCCCTATTTTGAAGGATCAGCAGCAGCACTTGAGGCTGGGATGCAGGAAAATGCGGATCAAAACCCGGATAAATCCTTCGAAGTAAAACATGCTATCGCGGAAGGTGATCTTGTCACTATCCATGGACATGTACACCATAAGCCCGGTGATCTTGGCGCAGCTGTTATCCATATCTTTCGATTCGAGAACGGTCTTATTGTGGAACTTTGGGATGTTGGGCAAGCTGTACCAGAAACTTCCCCGAACAAGCATGGAATGTTTTAGCCTGAACGTCAGTCTGTTTTAATTATGTGAAATAGGGCGGTCCTTTAGATTCAGAAATTCGTCGATTTTCCTCTTGACAAAATAGAACACACATTCTAAAATAAGACATTGACATATTCCTATATAGGAATATAATATGTGCCAATGGCACGTACACCGACAACTCACGATCCGTTCAATGCTGTAGCTGAACCGAAGAGGCGACAAGTCCTCCAAACGCTTGGCACGCAAGAACTATCCGTAAACGAGCTGGTAAAAAAACTGGGGTGGACCCAGCCGATGGTGTCGAAACATCTCAAGGTGTTGAAACAGGTCGGGTTGGTGAGCGAGAGGCGAGTCGGTCGTCAACGAATGTATCGGGTCAATGCGGAGCGGCTTAAACCCATCTTCGACTGGGTTTCGCCATTCGAGCAGTTTTGGATCGACCGTTTTGACCGTCTCGACGAAGTTTTGCAGGAAATGAAGAAAAAGGAGAAATGACATGAATGAAGTGATCTCAAAAGATAAGGCTTCATCCGTATCCGCAATAACGACTTCGCAATTCGCCGCGCGTTTATCATTTGGCGGTGCCGTCACAGCATTGGTTTTGCTGGGTGCTTTGCATGTGCTAAGCCCGGAATTTGCGCCTTCCTGGCGAATGGTAAGTGAATATGCAAACGGACAGCATGCTTGGGTATTGTCGCTGATGTTCGCCTCCTGGGCAATTAGTGCCTGGGCATTGGCATATGCAATCTGGCCCCAGGTAAAAACAATCGGCGGCAAAATCGGTTTGGTTTTACTTGTTGCTGCAGGCATCGGAGAGGCAATGGGAGGACTATTTGACATCAATCACCCGCTTCACGGTTTGGCTGCAATGGTTGGGATTCCCACATTTCCGATTGCAGCAATGCTGATCAGCGTGAGTCTGAGCCGTACCCCATCCTGGTCTAACGCAAGAAAAGCGCTTCTCTGGATAGCCAATCTGACCTGGATCAGTGTCCTTCTGATGGCAGGGACATTTATCCTCATGATCGTCACCTTTATTCAAGCTGGTGGTGATATGACTGCGGACGCGACAGCGGTCACAACATTACCTTCCGGAGTCATAGCATTGGTCGGATGGGCGAATCGCGTGCTTATCGTTGTCTACAATGCCTGGGTGATGGTTGTAGCGTCGCGCACGGCTCAAATATCCAGCTCAACTTCCTTGTAAAAATTGACGCCGACCGCACTTATGAACATGGAAGGAGAATGACGATGACCGAAAATAGCTACACTCCACAAGCGAAACCGAACCCTGACCTCACGAGCCTTGATAGATTGATCGGCACGTGGAAACAATCTGGGGAATTGGATGGAGAAACTACCTTTGAATGGGCAGAGGGCGGCTTCTTCCTCATTCAGCATGTTGATTTCATTCACGGTGAAAATAAAATCAAAGGCATGGAAATCATCGGGCATGAATTTACATTTGGGTCTGAGCCCAGCAAAGACATAAAGTCACGATTCTATAGTTTCTTCGATGGAATGACTCTCGATTATGTATATGAAATTGAAGGCGATATACTGACAATTTGGGGAGGTGAGAGAGGTTCCCCTGCATATTACAAAGGTCAATTCAGTGAGGATGGCAATACTCTCGCTGGCGGCTGGGTGTATCCAGGTGGGGGCGGATATGAGGCAACGTCCACTAGAGTCAAATGAAAGGAGAGGAAGATGTCAAAAAATAAAACGGCAATCACAGTTGAACCTGGCAAACAGGAACTCTTCATCACAAGAGAATTTGATGCACCGCGTGCGCTAGTGTACAAAGCGCATATTGATCCGGACCTTTATGTCCAGTGGCTGGGCCCGCGTGGATATGAAATGGTCCTTGAAACGTTTGAGCCACACAGTGGCGGCCGCTATCGCTATATCCATAAAGATAAAGATGGAAGCGAATATGGTTTTCATGGCGTGTTCCATGAAATGTCTGAAGAGTTGATGATCCAGACATTTGAGTTTGAAGGACTTCCTGAACCCGGACATGTCGTCCTCGACACAATGCGGATGGATGAATTGCCGGGGAACCGGACAAGGGTCACGATCCAGTCCGTCTATCAATCTATTGCTGATCGAGATGGCATGGTCGAATCTGGAATGGAGCGGGGTGTCAATGAGGGCTATGAGCGCCTCGATGAAATTTTAGTGAAGATGAAGAAGGAGAAATAAATATGAATAAGAATATCTTCAAAAGTATTGGGGCGGTTCTCGCGGGGTTTCTCGCTATCGTCATCTTGTCTGTCGGAACAGATACTATCTTGGAACAAGCTGGCGTATTACCCGAGGGCGCGCTGTTTGACACCGGGTTGTTGCTACTTGCGCTGATGTACCGCAGTCTCTATTCAGTGATAGGAGCTTACATCACTGCCCGATTGGCGCCAAATCAGCCGATGCGTCATGCACTCGCGCTCGGCGTGTTGGGAATCGGAGTGAGTTCCCTCGGCACGCTTGCGGCTCGGGACTTAGGACCGGCC
>DAINRK010000369.1:0-5042 GCA_036741855.1 Anaerolineales bacterium | reverse complement strand
GTGTAGGAAACGAATTGCGCGAAGGCGGTGATGCTGCGGATAAGAAGCGCTTTACGGCGCGCTTATCCTTTTCCCTGGCTAATGTTCTGCATGACTACCGCCGCTGGCTGGATGATCACGGATTCCAAACGCCTCTGACCTATGCCATGGAAGGGATAGTTTTCGATAAGCAAGGTCTGTTCTACGAATGGTTGTGGCCGTTAGTTGATGCCTGTGACATTGTCGGCGTGAACTTGTACCCCATGACCGCCGAAGGCTGGTTCACTTTCGGTGCTTTCGAGGAAAGCCGCCGCTTCCTGTGCGATGAACGTCAGCGGCACAACCGCCTGGTCGCTTTCGAGTATGGCCTGCGGGCTTTGCTGGGACAGTTGGAAACCGTTCACAAACCACTCATCCTGACCGAGACCGGCTTCCCGTCAGCAGTTGGTTATCACATGGAAGGGGAACGGCTGGTCATCCCAGAGAGCGATCCCGAACGCTATGCAGAGGCCATGCGCGAATTCCTCGCCATCATCAAACGCGTGGATGCAGATTACGGGCATCCTATCAAGGCGCTTTACTTTTACGAATGGCGCGACAACCTCCACCACGATAAGATCTGGAATATCGAAGCAAGCCCAATCCACGTCGCGTTTGGGTTATGTGACCGCTTCGGAACTCCAAAGTTCGATATTCGGAAGCTTCTTGCAGAGGACAATTCATGATCGCCCGGCGTATCATTTCATTGCAGAATCGGGATGAGGATGCCACGGCAACGGTACGGTTCCAAACGTTTTTCAATCAGGGATTAAAATACCTTGCTTCGAACTGCAGTCCCATGACATTTCGTCATCACCTGGAGCAGGACGCGGATATTATCGTCGACGCACGCGACGATTTGACCCAGACTATCGCGGGCACATAGAGTGGCATCTTTCGCAGCAGCAACGCTGGACGTTCCTGGCGCGACATTGATTGTCCCATTGAGCTGGCTCCGGTGTATTGTCTGGCTGTCAGTCGTGATGGAACCATCTATAGCGGAAGCGAGGCCGAAGGATTGCACGTTTCCTGGCGGGCGCCTCGACCCGGATTTGAACCTGCCTCCGAAATTTCAACATTAACAGCGCTTCTTGGGCTGGATCCGGCCAAACCACTTCTGGTTGGTTTATTAAACGGAGAAATCATCAAACTATGAACCCCACTACCAAAAAACTTCATTTTGGCGCGTCATACTACCCCGAGCACTGGGACGAAGCGCGCTGGCCCGAGGATATCCGCCTGATGAAAGAAGCCGGGTTCACGGTTGTGCGCATGGGCGAATTTGCCTGGAGCACCTTCGAGCCAGCCGAAGGAGAATTCCACTTCGACTGGCTGGACCGCGCCATTGACTTGTTGGCAGCGAATGACATTGTCACCGTTTTGGGAACACCCACCGCCGCTCCGCCCGCCTGGCTGACTCAAAAATATCCTGGGACCCTGGCGGTCAATGAAAACGGACACCAGCACGAACATGGTCAACGTTGCCATTACTGTGTTAACTCGCCAGATTACCACGAGCGTACTCGGAGCCTCGTTGAAAAAATGGCCGAACATTTTGGCGGCAATTCCAACGTGATTGGCTGGCAATTCGATAATGAATTCAACACCGTCTGTTATTGCGATACCTGCCGCGCCGCCTTTCAACAATATCTGATGGAAAAATTCGGCAGCCTCGATGCACTGAACGAACAATGGACAACGCACTACTGGAGCCAGACTTATTCTGCCTGGGAACAGATTCCCATTCCAAAGTCTGGTCACAACCCCGGGTTGATGCTGGCTTTCCAGCAGTTCGTCACGCGATCCTATAAGAATTTCCAAAAACTACAGTCGGACATCCTGCGACAATACATCTCCGAAGGCATTTGGACAACTCATAACTTTATGGGCTGGTTTCCAAAGTATGACCACTACGAAGTGAGCGCTGATCTTGATCTCGCCTCGTGGGATTGGTATGTGGGTACAGGCCATCCTGACTATACGGTGACCGGCGCGACACATGACCTCACGCGGGGCTTCAAACGCCGCAACTTCTGGTTAATCGAAACCCAACCCGGCAACGTCAATTGGTCTCACATCAACAACCAGGTCAATCAGGGTGAAGCGCGGACGATGGCCTGGCATGCCGTTGGTCACGGCGCGGATGCCTTGCTTTACTGGCAGTGGCGTTCTGCCTACAACGGGCAGGAGCAATATCACGGCAGTCTGGTTGATCAATCCGGGCAGCCGCGTCCGTTTTATTCCGAAGCAGCCTGGATAGGACGCGAGTTCGCCAAAGTGTCCGGCTTGCTGGCCGGTTCAGAAGTCAAAGCGAAGGTCGCCATCCTCAACGATTACAACAGCCGCTGGTCTTTGAACTGGCAACGCCAGCACAAGGATTTTGATTACGTCGACCATTTGCGGAATTATTACAGACCTCTGGCCGAACGGAATATCCCGGTGGACATTATCTCTGCCGACGCGCCGCTGGATGGTTACCGCCTGGTGATCGCCCCCGCGTTGGTCATCCTGACCCCCGAACGCGTCCAGCGCCTGACCGAGTTTGTGGAACGCGGCGGGAATCTAGTTCTCACCCTCCGTTCAGGGATGAAAGACCAGTTCAACTCGCTCCTACACCGGCGCCAGCCCGGCGAGTTATTCGCGCTGACCAATGCCGAAGTCGAGGAATATTATCCGCTGGACACGCCAGTGCCGGTGGTAGGAAAATCCGTCAACGGCGAATCCCATCTGTGGGCGGAGCGCCTTTGTATTCTCGATACCACACAATTCACGCAGGTTGTGGCACGGTATGGCAAAGAAAACGGCTGGCTTGATGACCAAGTTGCCATTACGGTCAATCCCAAAAAGCACAGCACGGCGTTTGTCTACTACGTGGGCGCCTATCTGGATGAAACTGCCCAATCCACGTTGATGGATTTAGTTTTAGCAGCCAGCGATATTCGCTCACCAATGCCAGCACCGCACGGTGTCGAAATCTGCCAGCGCGTTTCCCCCGTAGGGGGTGCCGGCGAGAGAATTTACATCATCATCAGCCATCGCAAGGAATCGCAAAAGTTGACTCTGCCCTGGAAAGCACGTGAACATCTCAGCGATATAACCATTCAGGGCGAGTTGGACTTGCCTGCCTACGGCGTAGCCATTCTGACAAGGGAACCCACATGACGCCACCACATGCGCGCATTTGGGAAGAGACTATCGCCATTCTCTTCACTGGTGGGGCAGTTCCAGCTGACCAATCGATAATGTTTCAAGGAGATACATCGTGCAAAACTTGATTCCACTGCCTGCATCGATCAGCTCCGGACAGGGAACATGTACCCTCGCCTCGGACGCGACCATCTTTGTTCACCCGGACCAGGAGGGAACTCGCCGCGTTGGAGGATTTCTCGCGGATTGCCTCCGATCCGCCACCGGATTCGAACT
Organism: Anaerolineales bacterium; assembly: GCA_036741855.1. GTDB lineage: Bacteria > Chloroflexota > Anaerolineae > Anaerolineales > Villigracilaceae > Defluviilinea. The sequence goes on along the minus strand of DAINRK010000369.1, from coordinate 1,601 downwards.
GCCCCTCATGCCTGCTGAAGCTGCCTCCGCTGGCGGGATTTTCTTGACCATGGATGGAGCAGGAGCAGACCTTGGGGAAGAAGGCTACGAACTGGTTGTTGAAACGGATGGGATTTCCCTGCATGCCCCGTGTCCAGCCGGACTGTTTCATGGCATCCAGACTATCCGGCAACTGCTGCCTCCGGCTATCGAAGCACACACACAACAGTCTGGCCCCTGGCAAATGGACTGTGTCACCATTCAGGACATTCCGCGCTTTGGCTGGCGAGGTGTGGTGCTCGATGTGGCGCGTCATTTCTTTACTGTCGCTGACGTCAAACGCCTGATCGACCAAATGGCATATTACAAACTCAATATTTTGCACATCCATCTCACCGATGATCAGGGCTGGCGGCTGATGATCCACTCCTGGCCGCGATTGGCGGAGTACGGTGGAACTACAGACTTTACAGGCGGTCGCGGAGGTTTTTATACACAGGAGGAATATCGCCAGATTGTCGAGTATGCCGCCGCCCATTACATCACCATCATCCCAGAAGTGGACATGCCTGCTCATACGAATAGTGCCCTGGCCTCCTATGAAGTTTTGAACGATAGCGGTATGGCACGTCCGCTCTACACTCGTTATGAAGGGGGTTCCAGTTCTCTTGCCATCCACAAAGAGGTCACGTACCAATTCCTACAGGATACTCTGCGCGAGATCGCCGCGCTGACGCCAGCCCCATACATCCACATCGGCGGTGACGAAGCGCATTCCACCGATGAGACTGACTATAAGATTTTCATTGATCGCGTCCAGAAAATCGTTCAGGCACTGGGGAAGCAGTGTATCGGTTGGGAGGAGATTAGTCGGGCTGACCTGTTGCCTGACACCGTCGTCCAGTATTGGTGGCAGGCCCCGCTGGCACAAGAGGCTGCCCGTCGCGGGCATAAGCTGATCCTTTCGCCTGCCTCCAGGATTTATCTGGATATCAAGTACGATGCCTCCAACTCGCTTGGCCTGGATTGGACAAAGCAATATATCGAGGTACGAGATGCTTATGACTGGGACCCTGCCTCAATTTTGGAAGGTGTGACCGAAGAATCCGTTCTGGGCGTTGAAGCCGCGTTATGGACTGAAACCATCGTCACAGTAGACGATCTGGATACTATGTTGTTCCCGCGCCTGCTCGCCTGCGCCGAGATCGGCTGGACGCCGCGTGAAAAGCGCCGCTGGGAGGATTACTGCCAGCGTCTGGCGAACCACGGGCAACGCCTGGCTGCAATGGACATCAAATTCTATCGATCACCACAGGTGGCCTGGGAATAGAATTACCGAGGCAGCCATGAGTCAACCTTTATTCGGGCGCACAGCTGGAACAGATGACGCGGTGGAATACGCCCAAAAATATAAACTCGATTTTATCGATCTGCATTTTCGGGGGGACGAAGCCAAACTGTCTCAGGCCATGAACGCGCTCGATGGTCTCGCCGTCAAGTACGTTCCTAACTTTGAAGGTGCACCAATTGGATGGGCGCCCTCCGCCGAACTCAAAGCCGATATTGCCAAACGTTCCGGCTTCCTGGGCTTCATGCTTGACGAATTGGATCACATGCAGATC
>DAINRK010000368.1:0-5056 GCA_036741855.1 Anaerolineales bacterium | reverse complement strand
CAAGTAGTTTGATTGAAACGTCAGCGTTGAAGATATCGCGCACTTTATCACCAACGATTTTGGTGACGGTCTTGACATCGAGAGTCTTCGCCATCGCTTCACCTACGCTGTTGAGGATGGCGAGTTCGTCTGTGCGCAGTCTTTCTGCTTCGATGGCGCGGGCGCGCGTCAACGCGGTGGCGATGTGCTGCGCGACGAATTCAAGGACCCTGACATCTTCAAGTTGATAACCAATACCTTTGATATAACTCTGAATTAGCACAACTCCAATCGTCTCATTCTTAACTTTCAGCGGTACCGCGATGCCGTCCGAATCTGATGCCAGGTCACGTGCCTCGCCGCGCTCCTTTGCCGCTGCCCAACTGCCATCCACATCAGCCACAGTTTTTCCGTGCCGAATAACCCATCCTGTGGCGCCGTGATGTTCCGATAGTTTCGTTGGGATCGGCTTGGCATCCACCGTATCCACAAAATATACCCATGTGACTAAATCGCTTTGTTCATCATGGAGGGCGATAAAGAAATTCTCCGCATACATCAACTTCCCGACAATTTTGTGCAGTTTCTTATAGAACGACTGCATATCGCGCACCGCGCTTGCCGCGTCCGCGATTTCATACAACGCCTTCTGGATTTTCAACTGGCGCTTCGCATCCAATTGATCTTTCAGCTGTTTCGCCTTAACTAGCTCGCTAACAGCCTTAGGCTTTTGTGTCTCCACCTTTTTCTTTACAGCTTTCTGTATGGTTGATAACTTCTTTGCCATACCCGTTGCTCCTCAATCCTCTGTTTCCTCACTAAGCAATGTTATTCTGAGCCGCTTTGCGGCGAAGAATCTCTCCTCCTGCTTGAAGTCTTTCCGGTAGGTCCGAGACTCTTCGCTATCGCTCAGAGTGACATGCTTTAGCGAGTCTATTTTACAATCATCCTATTCAACGACCAATCATACTGTAACATCATGCGGAGGCTGGTTCTGTTTCCATATCAGGCTGGCTCGTCCGCAAGTCACGTAATAATTGCTGATCGAAGCCTGTGCCGCGCGGCAGTTCCGTCAGACTTAGGCGTTCGCCGATGGTGGTATAGAGCATTACGTTCAATGCCGGGTACTTTTGCGTCAGCCGTTTCATCACTTTGGATGGAATGATCAGGAACCGGCTATCCTCTTCCGTAATCACGTTAGCCGTGCGTTGCATACCGGTCAGTGCCGCCACTTCGCCGAAGAAATCTCCTTCACGCAAATTTCTGAGAAAGACATAATCCTGATCTCTGAGATATCCTGCGCCAACGATCCCCTTCAAAATAAAATAGGCCGCGTCACTCACTTCGCCGCGATACGTGACGAGGGTTCCGGGCGACGCGTCCGCGACCAGCGTATCAGATGCCAGTTGCGACCTCTCTTTTGGACTCATCCCGGCCAACTCTGGCAGGTGACTAATAAAGCGCTCGACTTCAGACGTTGTGGCTGGTCGGCCTGCCCCAAGCCTTGGCGCCGCCTCGACTCCTCGCAGCAGGTCCATTGTCCGTTTCCACTGTGCGCGTGATTGTCCCAACTCAGGCAGGAACAACAACGCAACCCCTGCAAGGACCAGCATCAACGCGCTGATCAGGTATAGCAACCGTACATCCAGATAATCTGCCAGCCCTGCTGCGCTCATGCCAATCAGGAACAGCACGTCGCGGGCCACAAAGAACGCGCTGCTCACACGCCCACGCATTTCAGGAGGAGTATTGCGCTGCACGATCACGCGCCTTCCAATGGAGGAGGGGGCGTTGAAGAAACCCGAAAACGCGATCAAAGCGATCGCCAGCGGCACCGAATGCAGGAACGAGTAAACGACACCGATCAGACCCATGCCCAGAAAACTGATCGCCAGCCAGGCGCCCGCCTGCAAACGATCGAACACCTTTGCCATCAGCAAACTTGCCACCACAAAGCCAATTGAGGTCAGGCCCTCCTGCAGGCCATATTCGAATTCGGTTGCGTTTAACGCCGTCAATGCGAACGGCAATAACAATGTGTTCGAGAGTCCGAACGAGATCAACACGATGACCTGAACTGAGAATAACGAACGCAGAACCGGCGTACTAAAAAGCTGACGCACACCCGCGCGCAGGTTCTTGATCACCACCGCTGCACTGGTCTCTTCTTCCGCATGGATCGGTTTCACGCTGATGAGATAAACACAAATTGCTGAAATAATGAACGTAATGGCATCAACATAAAATGCCCAATTGATATTCGCTGCCGAGGCGATCAATCCTGCCATCGCGAAACCCACTGCTGTCGAACCAAAAGAACTGATCGCGATCAATGAATTGGCGGCGGCAAGTTCTTCATCAGATGCCACTTCAGGCAACACGCTTTCATGTGCCGGATCAAAGAACTGACCGATGGCGCTGGTCAGCATTACGATCACGTACAGCCAGATCACATTCAATGGCGTCAGAACGGGAACCAACACTATCAACACCGCGCGTAGAATATCCGCAGTGATCATGATTTTCTTGCGGTCGTAACGGTCCACGAACACGCCCGCGAAGAGTCCCACCAGGAGGCTGGGCGCGGCGGTTGCCATCAACATCAACCCCACACTCAAGGCTGAGCCTGTTAATCGATAGACATAAATGGACGCGGCAAGCGAGGTCAGCGCACTGCCTATCGTAGAGATGAGTTGACCGGTCCAGAGCAGGGAAAAATTCCGGTTTTTGAAAACAGCAAATGGGGAGACAGAGGCGGTCATCGAATTCGTCATGTAAAAATCTCCTAAATAAATTACTTCGTCCTGAGCGGAGCAGAGCGCAGTCGAAGGACATGTTGTAAGTGTGCTCACCTGCACTTGCGCCAGGTGCAAGTGTCGACTACGTTGCAACTACCACATCTCCGTTCAGCGCGGAGTCATATTCTCCAACTCATCAATCATGTTCTTAATCACGTCGAATCCGCCCTGCCAGAATTCGGGGGAGGTCACGTCCAGCCCGGCTTCGGTGAGAATTTTTGTCGGCGATTCCGATCCGCCATACGAAAGGATTTTCAAGTAGCGCGGGATGAAAGCTTCGCCTTCGAGTCGATATTGTTGATAGAGCGCCAGAACCAGCAACTGACCGAAACTATAGGCATAAGTGTAGAACGGCGAGTGATAGAAATGTGGAATGGCAAGCCACTCCCATTTGAATTCATCAGAGACTTCCACTGCTTCGCCGAATTGTTCCTTGAGGATTTCAAGATAATGTTCGGTCAGTTCATCCATCGTGCAATTGTCATTGATCATTTGGTGTGCGTCTTTTTCAAAGATGCTGAAGTATGCCTGCCGCATGACTGTGATGTAAGAATCATCGAGCGCGTTGGCAAGCAGGTCGCGCCGTACAGCTGGGTCGTTCTCCTGCTTGAGCAGTTGGTCGGTGAGTTGCATCTCGGCAAAAACGGAGGCGGTCTCCGCCAGTGGCAGTGACGCCTGTTGTGTGAGTGCCGAATGATGATCTGCCAGCATGGCATGGATGGCGTGTCCCAATTCATGTGCCAGCGTGGCAATATCGCGGGCACTGCCATCGTAACTCATCAGCACCCACGGAGTCAGCTCGGGGAGGGCGGTGTAGCAAAAGGCGCCGCCCCGTTTGCCTGCGCGGATTTCTGAATCAAGATGGTTGGTATCAAAAACACGTTGAGCTAGATTAGCAGCGTCCGGTGAAAAAGCGCGGTAACTATCCATCACCATTTGTTTCGCTGTGCCGTAATCAAACTTTTTCTCGGAGGGGGTGAGGGGTGCATAAATATCATAGCGTCGTAATTTTTCAAGACCAAGCCATTGCGCCTTCATTTTGAAATAACGTTGGAATACATCTGCATTTTTACGGCAAACTGTAAGGAGCGTTTCGACCACTTCATCAGGTAGGTCATTTACTACGTTACGCGCCGAGATGGGCGAAGCGAATCCGCGCAATTCCAGGCCCTCGGTATGCCAGTCACGCGCGCGGTGGATATACATCTGAGCCAGCACCGTCGAGTTTTCGATATACACTCGATACAATTCCTGATACGCGCTTGCACGCATCTCGGGCGAAACCGAGGAGAAATAATTTGATAATTGGTCGCGTGTGATGGTTTCGGTCTTGCCCTCAATTTCCAGCTTGAATGCAAATTGATTGGTGATCATCTGATACAGGTTGACCATCGCATCGATGCCATTCACGTCCTTGAGATTGATCATGCGTTCCTCGAGTTCGGTCAATGTGAATGGTTTGAAGCGTGTCATCGTTTCGAGAAAGTAATGCAAGTCCCCGCTGTGTTCGATCAAATTCTGTGTGACTTCATCAGATAATTCCTTGAACCACAATTCGAAGAACAAGACGCGGTTGCTCGAGTCGGTCAACACCTGATCCACGCGGTCGCGCAGATTCAACGCGGCGGGATTTTGCGTATCCTCCGCGAACGAAAGGTCTGCATAGCCTTCCACTTTGCTTTTCAGGATGGTGATGGCTTCTAGTTTTTTGAGGATGTTGTTGAAGTCCTGCCAGGTGATCTCAGGCGTGAGGCTGTCACGCGTCGCTTCAAACTCGACCAGCGCCCGCTCCAGTTTCGAGAAAGTTTCCTCCAACGCCTGCTCGACCGGCTCCGGGAGCAGGTCATTCAATGACCACCTTGTTGGCTTTTCGACTTGCTCCATATTACCCTCCGAGATTCTCTTTCATTAAGGTAGGGGCGACCCACCCAGCGATGGAAAAGCACTTCTGCCATCCTTGATGGGTGGGTCGCCCTTACTTATTTTGCCTTTTCGTATTCGCTGCGCAGGCAAGTAATACGGTCTTTATCTGAAACGGAGTCAAATCAGGGTGTTTCGCTCGAATGAGCGCTGTGATACCCGTGATGTGTGGCGCGGCAAAGCTGTTACCGGTACAGGTTAAGTATTGTCCCTTGTTCCAGGCAACTTCCACATCAATGCCTGGCGCTCCAAATTCCACGGGCGGATTTGGGTTGTAATAATACGTAAAGGGATCGTGTCCCTCGTGCGCGGCGACTGAGATCACAGATGAGTATAACGATGGGTAGCTTGGTTCAGGA
>DAINRK010000367.1:0-5060 GCA_036741855.1 Anaerolineales bacterium | reverse complement strand
GCCTCATATAGTCATAAATTTCAGTAACGGTACCAACCGTCGACCGGGGGTTATGCGAGGTGGATTTCTGGTCAATCGATACGGCAGGGGAGAGTCCCTCGATGTGGTCCACATCCGGCTTGTCCATCTGCCCGATGAACTGGCGCGCGTACGCAGAGAGGGATTCCACATACCTCCGCTGTCCTTCAGCGAAGATGGTATCGAAAGCCAGTGACGATTTGCCTGACCCCGATAAGCCGGTGATCACAACGAATTTATCGCGTGGGATCTCAACGGTGATGTTCTTGAGATTGTGAACCCGCGCTCCAACCACACGAATTGTATTGCTTGACATATTTCTCCTCGGACACTCAATTATAGCACATCTGTTTCATTAATCAAAATAAAAAATCATAATGCAGTGAATGCGCAATCTTTTATTATACCAATTGCCTTTAAGATGTCATTGCGAGGCGGCAGAGCCGCCGTGGCAATCTCCTGTTATCAAGTATTTACTTGTCAGAGGAGACTGCTTCGTCGTCTCTATGTTCGCTCCTCGCAGTGACGTAGCTGACCTTACAATGAAATTAAAATGTTGCATGTTATACTCCCCTGCAACTTCCAAAACCCGTCGGGGTTATGATTTATGGACCCCGCCGGTAGGGACACTACTTGCCGGATACCGATTTCAACGAAGAAGATATTTTGACGCAGGCCTCACAGGGCGACCGTGATGCATTTGGTTTGCTCTATGAGCGTTATCTCGACCGCATCTTCAACTATGTCTACTATCGAACGGGGAACCTCCATGACGCGGAGGACCTCACTGCCCGCGTCTTTCAACGGGCAATGAACCACATTCAAAACTATACAGATCGCGGCGTTCCTTTTTCTGCCTGGCTATATCGTATTGCTCATAACCTCGTTGCCAACTGGCACCGTGACCGCAGCCGAAGACAGGAAATTCCGATCAATGACGTACCTGTCCTTCCTTCGAAGGGAGATCACCCCGAGAGGAACCTGGTCCGTTCACAGGAACAGAGCACGCTTCTCAGACTCATCCGACGCCTGCCACCGGAACGACAGAATCTCCTCATCCTCAAGTTTGTTGAGAATATGTCGAATGCCGAGATCGGCGCGATCATGGGACGCAGCGAAGGGGCAGTGAAGAGCCTGTATCACCGGACACTTCTCGCCCTCCGCGACCAGATCGGTGATCAGATCATCAATCTGGATAATGACTAAAGTACGATTTTATGATGGATTGATTAGTAATATAAAGAGTAAGAAAATGAACAAACTTAAGACAGAACTTTCTGATGAGCAAATCAATGCGCTTGAAGAGCATCTCGCGGGGACTCTCAAGCCTGTAACTCCTCCGATGGAGGTTGTCAACCGACTTCGCGAACGAATTCATTTTCCTGAACCGCGCATGATCGCCCTGCGCCTGCGCGACTGGCAGAGGATGTTCCTTGTATTTGGCGGGGTAATGTCTGGAATGTTGGTATTGATCACAGTTGCGCGTGCATTGTTTTATTTAGTACGAAGACACATGTAAGAGACTTAAGTAAAATGGACCCTTAGGGCCTTTAGGCCCTAAGGGTCCATTTTTAATAATTCCTCACAAAACTTCCTTGCCTCTGCGATTAAATCTACATTTACCGGCAATTTGAATTCTTCAGTAACACGCAAGGTCAAATGGTCGGCGATCCGTTTCAAGTCAGAGGAAAGATGCGGATCCTCTTTGAGCAGGTTCAGCAGATCATAAGCGCTTGACGTGTGCACGGGTTGGCCGCGCCGCATGAAATATTCACGGGCTGCAATGCCTGCCGCCCGCCGCGCACAGACGCGTGACTGTCCCTCATTGCCACGGACGCGGGCTTGCTCAGCTCGTTCGAATTCCGCTTGTAGTTCTTCTCTCCAATCCTTCATGGCTAAAATTATACTAAGTTGATAGCAACTAGCGTTCATAATGTGTTTATAATCTGTCAACCTGAAGGAGGTGGCTTATGAAAGCCAGAGAGTATAAGTCTAAAGTTGCAATTATGGCTCTGGGCATGTTGCTCATGATGTCTTGTTTGTTGCCTGGTATGATTCCATTGACGCCCATTCCAACCGTCCCCGCACCCATCATGGAGAAGAATGCAGATACGCTTATAGAGACGTTAAAAGGGCAGGATTGGGTTTACCTGCAATCACTTGCCAAGGAACAGTACGCGCAGGAGGAACTTGACAGAAAAACACCAGGCACACTTACATTTACAATAAATATTACAGACGAAAAACCGACTTATTTCAATTATGGCTGGTGCACGACAACCGAGGAGATTTTGAAGCAGAATTTTGAACATATGGAAGTCAAACTTTATTTCAACGATAAGGAACTCGGAAAGGATGTTGTACACCCGGTAACATTTACTCGCCCCGAAGGTCTTTTCTGTCTTGATTACGGCGTGATGATGTCAGATTGGCCCAATGGCAAATACGATCTGGAAGCTGTTGCCAGTTTTAAAGAAAAAATCAACGATGGGATTGCTGATTACGCAGCTGGAGATTACATATTTATTTACAATGTGACAGTAGAGAAATAACACCTTTGTAGGACCAGGAGCAGAAGTAGAAAAAGAAGGCGCTTTTGATGCCTTCTTTTCATTAATCCATAATTCTGTATTTTAACAAGGCCCACACTGCTTCAAACGCATCCCTCAATTTGATCTTTTTGCCTTGCGAATAATCCCGAGGGTTGAAAGAGATGGGTACCTCAAAAATGCGGTGGTTACGTTTGAGCACTTTTGCTGTGAACTCCGGCTCAAAATTGAATCGTTTGGCACGGATTGTCATCCCATCAATTACCTCGCGACGGAAGACCTTATAGCCTGTTTCCATGTCCGTTAGGATGGTATTGTAAAGAACATTCGTCATAAAGGTGAGCAGTTTATTAGCCACTAGATGCCAGAACATGGTCACGCGGTGGGGTCCTCCCAGGAAGCGTGAGCCGTAGACTACATCGGCTACACCCTCCTCAATGGGTTGTAGGAGCGCAGGATAATCGCGAGGGTTATATTCCAGGTCGGCATCCTGAATCAACAAAACATCCCCCTTTGCAGCGTTTAGGCCTGTGACCACGGCTGCCCCCTTGCCTCGATTGCGTTCATGGAGAATGACACGCACCTTTTTTTTTCCATTCATTTTTTGCAGGAGATCCCGCGTGCCATCTTTGGAGCCATCATCTACAACAATGATTTCTTTTGCCAGCTTCGTAGCCTGCACTCTCTTTAAAATCTCGTTAATATGGTCTGCTTCATTGTAAACAGGGATGATCACGGTTAAGTTCATCGTCCGAAGATTATATACGAAATTATGTGCGATAAAGTGCGAGTAACTTTCAGTACCTTTGTAACGATTCGGCTGTAGGGATTACATACAAGAGGCAGTATAATTTGGAGGAAACAAAATCTGAAATTATGGAGCATCCAAGACCGGGAGATGTTATGACCAATCCCCTCGCGAGACCAGCGGCACCAGGCACGACAACATTATTTTCGCCACCACCGATCAACTCAGTGGATGATACCGGTCTGTCAGCCCTTTGGCTGCAGGACCTGACACTAAAAATCCTCTATTCACAAGGCTATATGAGCGGTTTCAAAATCGCCGAACTGATTGCATTACCCTTTGCTGGTGTAACAGATGGGATTTTGGAAGCGCTCAAACGCGAGAAAATGATCGAGGTGAAATCATCTCAGGGTGGGTTGGGCGAAGGTGCATATACATATGGCATCACTGGAGCGGGTATCACTCGTGCGCGTGAGGCGCTGGAGCGCAGTCAATATGCTGGCCCTGCGCCCGTTCCTTTTGAAGTCTACAATGAAGCGATCCGCCGCCAGAAAACCGGACGCATGACAGTTACCTCGCGGACGATGCGGCAGCTCCTTTCACAGCTGGTGCTCTCTGAATTCACCTTTCAACGTCTGGGACCTGCGCTCAATTCGGGCACATCCATTTTCATGTATGGACCTCCCGGCAACGGCAAGACCAGCGTTGCGCGTGCATTTGGTAATCTCGTATTGAGCCAGGGGATGTATATTCCTTATGCCTTGTATCTTGATGGACAGGTGATCAAAGTGTATGACCAGGTAAGTCATAAACTTGCGCCAGATGCCGAGAGACCATCAGCCAGCAGTACGGGCAACCTGCGAACAAGTCAGCGACGCGATCCGCGCTGGGTAAAGATCCGACGCCCGTTCATCGTGGTTGGCGGCGAGTTGACCCTGGAAGGCCTTGATCTCGTTTATGACGAAGTGCATAAGTTTTACGAAGCGCCATTCCAGGTCAAAGCCAACGGTGGCATTCTGTTGATCGACGACTTCGGACGGCAACAGGTCCGCCCGCGTGACCTGCTTAACCGGTGGATCGTTCCGCTCGAAAACCGCGTAGACTTCCTTACGCTTCACAATGGACGTAAAGTGGAAGTCCCTTTCGATGTATTGATCGTCTTCTCAACTAACCTCCCACCAAAAGACCTTGTGGATGAAGCCTTCCTGCGCCGCCTGAGACATAAGATCGAGATAGGCGACCCCTCCTATGAAGAATATCGTGAGATATTCAAACGGGTGGCCCAGGATAAAAAGGTGGAATATAGCGACCAGGGTCTGGCTTATCTCTTGCAGGAATGGTACATTAAACGCAATCGAAAATTGCGCGCTTCTCATCCACGTGACCTATGCGACCAGATCCTTGATATCGCCAGCTATCTCGCCGTGCCGCCAACAATGTCCCGCGATATGCTCGACCGTGCAGCATTGGCGTATTTCGTCGATATTTAGCCTCTTCTTCATTCACACCCTACGGATTACGCATTGCGAACCTGTGATGTGTAATCCGTAAATTATTTACTATGCTGGAATCACTCCATCAACCTGTTATCTTTGCCCACAGAGGAGCGTCTGCTCATGCCCCTGAAAACACGCTCGCCGCGTTTGAATTGGCGCTGGCAGGGAATGCAGATGGAATCGAACTCGATGTGAAGTTGAGTGCAGATAGTCATGTGGTCGTGATCAATCACATGACGATCGATCGCA
>DAINRK010000366.1:0-5062 GCA_036741855.1 Anaerolineales bacterium | reverse complement strand
CCATATGAGGTGCAATGAGCCATCGGCCGATATAAGCAAAGAAGGCGCGCCGACGAGATCGAAACCTGCTGCCGCTCCGTTGAACACTTGAACCGGTTCTGACCAGGATGTGCCATTGTCTTTTGACTCAACCAGGTAGATCCCGCGCTCCTGGTTCACGGAAACAGAATAGGCCAGAAATACCGTTCCAGCGGCGTCAAAGGCAACGTCCACCGAACCAATCGCCCCATCATGGCCTATTTCGAGTCGGGTAGGTTTTGACCAGCTGGACTCTGTAGCCGCCTTGCCGCTGGCCGCCCGGCTAAAGTAAAGCTCGCCCCTATTGTTTGGCGCGATTAGGAACAGCTCATTTCCGGGTCCTGCTGCTATCGTTGGCAAGGTAGCTTCCCCATCAGGCAGTCTCAGCACGGGAGTAATACGTGACCACGACTCGCCATTCCAGTATGTGTAATAGATGGCCGGGTCCTGATGCTGGCTAAAAAAGGCGTGGATTAAGCCGTCATCCGTGGCCACCATCTCAACTGCTTCCATCTTAAGGTTATCGCTGGTAACGGGCGAAAGCTGGCTCCAGACAGGTGGCGAAAACCACGATGTATTTGATCCCAGATCGCGGAAAGTGAGCCAAATATCGCCGCCTCCGCCCTGGTCACAGCCAACGATGTACATCCGCTCTCCTAACATAGCGGCCCGATGGCAGCCGTAGATAACTTCCGTGTAAATCTCTGGCTCTTCAAATTCGAACAGAGTCGGTTGCTCCTGCATCGGGCTCCATTGGCGGCCGTTCCAGGCTGTTAGGAAAACCTGGGTGGGAGTTTCAGTCAAAAAATATAATGGGTCCTCGGGGTCGGTAGCTGGTCCCGTCACAAATTCGATTGATTGGGCACAGCCCGACAGATCCTCGGTCATTGGTTCTGGGTTGCTCCAGGTAGTGCCAGAATCGCTAGAGTACTGATAGATCTGGCTGCATGCGCCTCCTAGCAGGCCGCTTTGCCAGACAAGTACAACACTGCTCTGATTAGCAGCTACGTGAATATTGAATGGGCCAGTCAATCCAGCGTCTGGCGCCGGACCTTCGACAAGCGTTGGTTTTTCCCAGCTCTTCCCGCCGTCTGCAGATTGCGCTAGGAGCACCTGCTTACGAGGACGGTTATCCCATGCAACATATACGTGCGGAGCGTCCTCCGCTCCCGCTGTGGAGATGCTGATATTAGCTTCACCTTCAACCAGGCTGCGTAGGTAAGAAGATTCATACAGGAGTGTCGGTACGGACCAATTTGCGCTACTATATTTGAGGCGCGTGTAGTAGATGCCAGCCGGATAGACGGGATCATCGATCGTACGCACATAGGCCAAATGCAATTCGCCACGCGCGTCGACTGTGACGGCAAATGAAGCCGCCCCAGGCGTTATGAGCCGTATGGGATCCCACGCCGCCACATGTGAGAATTCATAATCTTGCGCATAGCTGGTGAACAACCTGCCTTGACGGGAAATCCAGAAAGCATAGATAGACTTGCCAGGGCCAGCTATGAATAATGGATTTGGGCCGGTGTAAATCGACGTCTCAGCCGCCTGAGACTGCCCAGGGATAGGCAGCCTGAACAAGGTATCCAGGTTGGTCGTCTGTGGCGCGCTCCATTGATCGCCATCAAACTGCGTATGCACGAAGTTCGAGAGGTCATCCTGCCAAACCGCGTGTACAATCCCCTCGGAATCGATCACAATGGCCGGGTTCGTAGCGACACCCGAGTGGGAAAGGTTCAGAGGTTCGGCCCAGGGATCATCCGTAGACTGGGCCAAGGCCCATGAAGGTGTGACGTAGGCGATGAACAGGGCCGTGGATACAGCCACTAATGAAATTCCAATAGATAATCTTCTCACTGGTAATCCTGATTCTTACAAATTAGATTAGACAAAGTTTTACCTTTTTCGCTAGTCTCCGGCCTGTTCAACCTGTTTGCAGCGGTCGTTAATACCAACACTGAGGTTATGTGCCTCGGGTTTTGGATTGTAATAAACGAGGAACTTTTGCAGCGAACCGTCAAAAAACATTTCGTACGATGAGACGAGATCATAACTGTCTTCTGGGCTCGGTAGCTGCTGATCTATGTGGCCCTGTCTGGGAGCAAGGATATGGATATAATCAGCATGCAACCCTTGCTGGAACCTTTCATGACAGTGGCGATACGATACTAACTTCTCATAAATATATGAGTCTCTGTAAGTGTATGGCAACATGCCTGCTGCAAAAGTAATGATACGTGGACGGCGGTCGCTATCTCCATTGATCTTCTCCCAATGGTTCTCGATATCTAAGGCCTCTTGTTTCAGAGTCTGCATGAATTGAACATAATCTCGGATACCAAGAGCCCGATATTCCCCGATTGAGGAAATCCCGTTGACAGAATGATTATAGGTGTATACATTCTGGTAAAGCTGAAACAGTGTAAGACATAGAAGAAATCCGGTGAACAGGTATCCAGGTCTTCCCGTTAACAAGTCTACTTCACTGGCTTCAGAGGCACGGCGAAGGAGATCTGCAACAAGAATCACGGTCACAGGTATATAGGGAACAAAGAAGCGAAAAGAAAACATCATGTGATGGGTTGCCATGGTCAACCCATATAAAATCTCCAACAATAGTCCTATATAGAGCCACCAATTGCCTTTACAGTGCCTGTATACAACATCAATCGTTCTATGTTTTGGTACCAGCAGGACAAATACCAGGGCTACTACAGGAATAATTCCAACATATAGAAGATAAGAAGCGATATATCTTCCATTAAAAATCAAACCCCACAAATTCCCATTCGGGGTCTTCACATAAAATGAAGTTGGGAGAAGATCGCCGTAGTAATAAATACTGACGAATAACCAGGCTAGCGGCAAAATTGCCGCTCCGGATGAGGCTGTAACAACATGCTTAATCGACCGTGTTTTCGAGGCCGCATAAAGGCTCACAGGGAGGAAAAATAAGATTGAATCATAACGGGTAAGGAAAGCCAGGCCAGCCAAAAGAAATATCGCACATAGCAAATTCAGCCCGAATGGAGGTGGACGGATGGCTAATATCACTGTAATAGTTGCCAGAAAAAGCAAAATAGGAGTTTCCAGTCCTCCAAATGTCCACAGCAGTACGCAGGGAGGTATCAACAATAGGAGGGCCAATGCCTGTAAATGAAGGTGTTCTCTATATTGATACCAAACAAGTAGTGCCGAAACAATCAATAGAATGAGAGCCAGAACTTTATTACTTAGCACAGTATTGCCAGTCACAAAGAATAATGCTGCCGAAAGTACAGCGTGTAAAGGTGAAGTCATTGCGTTGATTGGTTCACCTTCATTGTAGACCAGAGATCCAGTATTGACCCAATTTTCTGAATATCGATAGGTTATGTAAGCGTCTTCAGCAGTGAATTTAAAATAGAAAACCGCACTAATGCCAATGATGATGAGAATTAGTAGATGGAAATAATAATAGAAAATTTTCATTTCTGTGCAACTGGTAATTTCTGTCTTATTACCATCTGCTCTAAACTCACCAATCCACCCAGGAAAAGCCAGCCGAGCATGCTGGATCGGAATCCGTTAAGGCCAACATTGTAGAAAAAGGGTAGTACCCAATCCCCTAACATTCCAGCCACGACCATGCCAGCCAGTCCACCCAAAGCGCCATAAATGTAGGCCTGGGCAAACCCGCCCGGCACATGTTCTCGTAGCCGCCAACCCAGCCTGCCCAGCTCTAACAAGAGCCACAGGTAGCAGACCAGACCTACTAATCCCGTCTGGGCGACAATGTCCACATAGTTATTGTGAGAATTGAAACTGACCGCGTATCCCCTGATCGGAAAAAGAGGGGTATACCAGTAATAATTGGCAAAGCCCAACCCTAATATGGGACTAATTTTGATGATCTGCGCCATGATCGACCAGGCATCAAAGCGCGTAGAGATACTGTATTCATCTGTTGCAACGAGTCCCGTCCACATATACCAAGCTGCCAGGGCCGCGACTGGAACCAGCGCCAAGCCAGCACGCCATGAGCGAGCTCCGATGATAGCGGCTATGCAGACAAACGACGATAGCCAACCTGATTTGTCGCCAAATTTCAAAAAAACCAGAACGTAAAGCGTGACAAGTACCAGCGCACCGAGAACTAACCGCCAGCCCCGCTGCAAGTCCCCATTGAAAAGGGCCTGGCTGAAAGCCAACGAGACCAGCCAAATATAAAAAACGGGACCCACCGGTTGAAAAAAGTCTCGTGTGGGAAACCCTAACGCTGGTAGCACTGATCGAACAATAACGGACAATGCGCCAATGGTTAAG
Source organism: Anaerolineales bacterium (assembly GCA_036741855.1). GTDB lineage: Bacteria > Chloroflexota > Anaerolineae > Anaerolineales > Villigracilaceae > Defluviilinea. The sequence goes on along the minus strand of DAINRK010000366.1, from coordinate 733 downwards.
AACGCCCAGGTTATCCTGCTTAACCAGCGCAAATCGCGCACTTGATTCGCCACCAACAAGAAAGTACCGGCCGAGAGCACGATAATAGCTAGTCCTCCAAGCTGGGCTCCCAGGGGCGCATGGAGAGCGAAAGTCAGCCAGGGCAATTGACCCACTCCAAAGGAGATGGTGGCTACGAGGAGGAATGACAACAGTGGCCATATGGTGCGTGAAAGCGCGAACTGGATTTGGCGCCGACGGGATATTATGTCCAACAGCCAAAGGCCAAGTAACAGTCCCACCACGATCATGGTCGCGTTTAACCCGCTGGGACCTAAGAAGGGAACAACCAGCCCGGCCAATGAGGCGACGATTAAGCCAAGAGATGGCCAGCGTAGGCAGGTCAAAACCAGGCCAACACCTAACGGGACAAGGAGGACTAACGCCAACTGACGTTGCGAAGCCATAAACGCCAAAGCGGCGATAAGCAGCAGTTCGCTGATGACAAGTAATGGGCGCAACTGAAGTTGCAAGAGTCCCTGGAATGGCTTCACTCTGGGGCTCCAGCCAATTTGAATTCACGTAAGCCCATCCGATACCCCTGAAACAAATTAGCCCCGTGCAGCAAGTAGTAAAGGCGACGAAGAACAACAGGCGAGGGGTAATGCTGTTCCAACATATTTACAAGCCTTACCATTCCGCCGAGTATGGGTGGGGATGACACTAGATATCGAGACAATTTGCGGGCCATGAG
>DAINRK010000365.1:0-5062 GCA_036741855.1 Anaerolineales bacterium | reverse complement strand
CGGCCGCGCGCAGACCGTCGGGGCAATCAAGCGCGAGAAAGATTCCCAGCGGGAGTGACGCGACGTTTCCAATGATAGTGATCATCAGTGTAAGCAGGAGTCCGCCCCAGGCGTTCGATGAAACGGGACTAAGAAACGGGATGAAGCGCGAACCCGCTATCAGCAGGATGACAAGGGGGAAGTACAGCAACCAGGATAGGGTGACGAGGAATCGTCGCCCGATCGGGAGAATCCGCCCGAGGGCGTAGAATCCAATTAATAGAGCAACGGCAAGCAGCCAATTTATCCAAACATTGGAGTTGAGCAGCAAACCAATCAGAGCGAACGCCAATCCCGCCCCGAGCGCGATCAGCGCGAAGCCACGCGCGGCATTCTTCCAAATGCCCCATGAAAGTCCAAGCAGTGCACCCAAAAGAAAAATGCTGAGCCATACACGCCAGAGCTGATCGCGAGGATATTGACCGACCATGAAAAGGGTGAGGTTGGCAGCGATCACACCCCAGCGCGCCTCGGTACGTGCCCAGTGAAGAGCAGGATGCAAGAGCGCGTACAACAGCCCTAATGCAAGGATCGTGAGTAATACGTTGTACCATGTACTGAAAAGATTCTTCCTCAGCCAGGCCAATGGACTCACACTATGTCGCAGAGGTGGCATCTCGACAGCAGTCATCTCAACGCTCCACAAGCCGCATCCGGCTGTTATAGATATTCATCAACAGAGAAGTGAACAGGCTCATACTCAGGTAACTCAACATCATGATTACGATGACCTCGATGGTCGCGCCAGTCTGATTGATGACCGTCCCTGCAATGCTGAACAGGTCGGGATAACCAATAGCAATGGCAAGCGAAGAGTTCTTGGCAAGGTTTAGATACTGACTCGTCAAGGGCGGAATAATGATGCGCAATGCCTGAGGGAAAATGATCAGGCGCAACGCCTGTGGGCGGGTAAGACCAAGTGAAAGCGCCGCCTCAACCTGCCCTCCTGAAACCGCCTGTATACCAGCGCGTACAATTTCCGCAATGAAGGCGCCAGTGTAAACAACCAACCCAAACAGCAGCGCGGTGAACTCTGGTGTAGACCTTAAGCCGCCTCTAAAATTTAATCCGGTCAGTACTGGAAGATTCTCTTTCAATGGCGGTTCCGGCTGAATTACGAAACCGATCCATAAAATTAGGACGGGGACAACGATATATGCCAGATATGCCCACAGAGGAATCAGTTGTCCCGGACGATTTTGAATCAACCTGAAAAGAAACCAAATCAGAGCAATTGACACCAGCGCGATCCAAATGAAAACCCTCCAGGACTCGACTGTGGGAGTGGGGTCAAACTTGGGCAGATACACCCCGCGCTGCGTCAGGAAAATAGAACCGGGTAAAGCAACGGCCTCACGGACCGGTGGAAGCTGCAAGACAATCCCAAAATACCAGAACATCAATTGAATGATAAGAGGTGTATTACGGATAACCCCCACATACGCCGCAGCTAATTTGCTGATGAGCCAGTTCGAAGAAAGCCGCGCGATACCTGCTATGATGCCAACCACCGTAGTGAAAATTATGCCCAGCACACTCAAAACCAAAGTATTGACCAAACCCACAAGGAGCGCGCGTCCATAGCTATCTGAAGGTTCATAAGGAATATATGATTCCCCGATATCAAAACTAGCAGGGTTGGTGATAAAGTCGTAGCCTACCGTCAGTCCCTGTCGGCCAAGATTGGTCGTGACATTGGCATATAAAAAACCCGCGGCAAGCGCGAGTAAAAGAACAAACAGGATCTGCGCTAGTATCTGCAAAACCCGAACGTTTCGCAAAAAAGCCGTGAGGGCCATAATTCCATAATTCGAGCGGTGGCATCAACTCACCACCGCTCGAACATATTGTTTCCGTTTTAGCGGAAAGGCGGAGCGTACATCAAACCGCCATTGGTCCAAAGGTCGTTTTGCCCGCGAGCAAGACCATAGGGCGAAAGGTTGCGTTCGAAAACTTCACCGTAGTTGCCCACCAGCTTGATCGCGCGATAGATGAAGTCGTTACTTAAGCCAAGCTTGGAGCCGAGTTCGCCCTCCACACCAAGCAGGCGCTTTACAACAGGGTCCTCGCTCGTAAGGAAATCATCAACGTTCGCAGATGTAATGCCAAGCTCCTCAGCCTGGATCATGCCATAAACGACCCAATGCACAACATCTGCCCATTGTTCATCCCCCTGTACCACAGCGGGAGCTAAAGGTTCCTTCGACATCACCAGGTCCAAGATGACATGATCGTCGAAATTGGCTAAAACTGCCTGCCCTTGTGTCGCCAATTGAGAGCGGTCAGACGTAATCGCATCACATCGGCCCTCTTCGTACGCCTGGAATGCAGCGTTCTGATCTTCAAAGACCACCGGTTCATAGCTGACGCCGGCCGCACGGAATTGGTCTGCCAGATTCAATTCGGTCGTCGTCCCGCTTTGGACGCAGACGTTCGCGCCTTCCAACGCGTCAAGCCCAGCCGACGCGTCACTCACGATATCTTTACGCGCCATGATCGCCTGGCCATCATAGAAAGTGACAGGACCAAATGTGAGACCCAATTCGGCGTCGCGGGTGAATGTCCAGGTGCTGTTACGGCTCAACACATCAAACTGACCTGCTTGTAGCGCTGTGAATCTATCCTGCGCGCTCACACCAACGAATTCCACGGCATCAGCGTCATTGAATAGCGCAGCCGCCCAGGCGCGACAGAAATCCACATCAAAGCCGGTCCAAGCGCCAGATGTGTCCAAAAAGCCGAAGCCCTGGAATGTGCCATGAACACCACAAACGAGATTGCCGCGATCCAGAACGGCTTGAAGTCGTTCACCTCCCGCGACTGGAACCGATGTATTTTGAGCCGCAGCGGGTGTGGCAGTGGCGGCTTCAGTCGCCGGTGCTTCTGTTGCGGGAGCCTCCGTTGCCGGAGCTTCCGTGGCGGCGGGCTCTGTTGCAGGTGGCGCTGTTGTTGCGGCTGGAGCACAAGCGGCAAGGAAAATACTTGCCAGAGTCAAAACCCCTATGATAGTAGTAATCTTACGCATATTCTCCTCCTAAAGAGATATAGTGAGATTCGTTTACTGATTCGACATCCTGCTGAGATTTCAACCTATATTGTGATGCACCTCCTTTCAACATTCGCGCGTGAGTATTATAGCAAATATTCAGTCGTTGTATTCGTAATGGCTACTTAAGTCACACATTTTTGCAAAGTCTGCTAGTTGCTTATTATGCAAACGACCAACGACTGAAGTCGTTACTACGGTTACGGCACTTGTGAGATTGAGGCAATTCGCGCATTCGTCAGTTTGATCAGGTCTGCCACAGGCAATCTTATATTAAGCCCTCTTTGCCCACCTGAGACATGAATTTCAGCGTAAGTCTGTGCAAGGGCATCGATCACAACTTGGAATCCCTTATTGATCAATGCGAGAGGTGAGATGCCCCCGGCCTGTAAACCAGTGATCTGCTCTGCTTCCCGTTCAGTTGGCAGGTGAACCTTTTTCTCACCGAGGAATGAAGCAAGCAACTTTAAGTCAACCGTTCTTGACCCGGGTATAAGCGCTAGGATCGGTTTCTTACCTTTATTGCGTGTTACGACAATCGTTTTGAAGACGACATCAGGCGACACGTTCAGGAACTGTGCGGCTTCCAAAGCGCCCAGCTTTTCGTCCGGCGTTTCAAAAACTGAATAAGAAATCTTACGAGAGTCCAACAATCGGGTAATGTTATTGACCGTTGCCATCCTTAAATAACCTTTTAATAATCATCTGACAGATTTTCAACGTTGTTCATATTTTAACGGGTTATTAATTGATTTCTCTGCCTGCGTAGTACAATAAAACCTGTGAAAGCGACTAGAACTGCCATCCCCCTCGAGAAGTTGTTGGAACAGCTTCCTGAAAGATATACCATCACAGACCGTGAGCTCATTCAACGCGCGTATCGCGTCGCGGAAGAGGCGCATCGGGAGCAAACGCGTCATTCAGGAGACCCCTACATCAACCATTGTCTAGCGGTTGCCAGCATCCTTGCCGATCTACGCGTGCCGCCTGAGGTCGTTGCAGCAGGCTTGCTGCATGATACCGTGGAAGATACAACTATAACGCTCAAAGACATCAGGCGGGATTTCGGCGACACAATCGCCAACCTCGTGGACGGAGTGACTAAGCTGACGAATCTTCCGCGTGTCTCGCGCGGAGACCAACACGCGGAAAGGTCCAATGGAAGCGAACCTGCCGAATCCTTAGACGATGACAGCGCGCTGGGCCGCAAACAGGATTTGATCTCAGAAACCCTTCGTAAAACCTTTCTGGCGATGGGCGACGATGTACGAGTTGTGCTCATCAAACTGGCAGACCGTTTGCATAACATGCGCACCCTGGGATTTATGCCAGAATCCAAGCGTAAGAGAATTGCCAAAGAGACGCTTGATATTTTTGCTCCTCTTGCCAACCGCCTGGGAATCTGGCAAATCAAGTGGGAACTTGAAGACTTGGGTTTTCGCTATGTCAACCCTGAAAAATACAAGGAGATCGCAGAACAGTTGCAGGAGCCTCGACCTGATCGCGAGATCCAGATCGAGACGATCAAAGAATATCTCATAAAATTACTTGCAAATAACAGTATCAACACAGAGATCAGTGGGCGACCTAAACACATTTATTCCATTTATAAGAAAATGACACAGAAAGGGAAGCCTTTTGATCTTGTTCGGGACGTGCGTGCTGTTCGGTTGATCGTTCCGGATGTACCATCCTGTTATGCTGCGCTGGGGGTGATCCACACACATTGGCGACCTATTCCCGGTGAGTTTGATGATTATATTGCCGCACCCAAAGATAACTTTTATCAATCCTTACATACCGCCGTGATCTATGATGACAAGCGTCCATTGGAAGTGCAGATTCGTACTCCCGAAATGCATCAGAACGCAGAATATGGAATTGCATCACATTGGCGATATAAAGAGGGTACAAAAGGTTCAGACAAACATTACGAGGAACGTGTCAACTGGCTGCGCAAGATGATGGAGTGGCGTT
>DAINRK010000364.1:0-5065 GCA_036741855.1 Anaerolineales bacterium | reverse complement strand
TCTTGACGCAGTGCAACTGAGCCAAGTACGATTACGGTTTTCATCTTAGGGTATCCAACCAATCGTGCCGGTGAAACCGCGTAATTCAGAAATCAGGACTGTCAGCTCTGAGCCATCTGGCTTCATGACAAATATGTTGTCTTTGCTGAAAATCACTAAATAGTTTTTGTCTGGTGAGATGCTGACATACAAACCCATATGACGGATGTTCGTTAGGCGAGTAAGCTCTCCCCCATTGACGGGCACTGACCACAAGTCAGAAACCTCTCCATTAGCTTTGGCGAGGCGAACCCCTGTGAATTTGTCCAACCAGTTCGGTCGATATGATTCACCGGGAACATTACCGCTAAATATGATTGAACTGCCGTCGGGAGAAAAAATCGGAGCATCTCTATCTTCCGGAACGTATGTGCCGGACATAGCTACTTCCTGCGGGTTTTCTCCATTTGCATCCGCGATTTTGATCTGATATTCACCAGAAAAAGGGTCTTTCGCCGTGTACACTAAACGTGATGAATCAGGCGAAAGCCGCGGCCAAAATGCGGCTTCTGCAACAAGCTCCAGTTGACCACCTGGATACTCCAGCCGAAAGATCGTATAGAGCGGTGAGGCTCGATTCGGATACTCAGGGATTAGATAATTTACATGAGTGTAGTAAATGTATTTTCCGTCCGGAGACCATTCCGCCTGCGTATATTGATCTTCCGGCGTAGGCGGAGTTAATAATAGCTGTGGTGGCTGGGAACCGTCTAAAGGCAATATGTAAATAGACTGAACCAGATCGGGATTCTCACCAGAGGGTGGTGAATAGGATATGACCAGTTGTTTGCCATCGGGAGAAACCGAGGTGTAATAAATGCTGGCTCCTATGGGAGCTCTATAGATGAGAGCGAGCTGCCCTGTTTGCAGGTCAAGAGATTGAATCTGGTTGATATAGTTGTTATCAACGTCCACACCACCAACCGCATAGATAAGTTTTCCAGTCAAATTAAGGTTTGCCCACGTCACCGGAATGTTACCTGAATTCGATGACATGGCTGTAGGAAACGTTTCATATTCATCAGGAGGTGTTGTCGGAGTGCCTGCAGCCGATGCTGGAGCCGCCTGGCTCGAACAACCTGAAAGTGTGAAAGCCAAAACAAATAACAAACGCGGGAAAGGTGTATTGATCATTGAGTGTCCGTGAAATCTGGAAAGGATTATTTTGGAGCCAGAGTACGGATAAAGTTAACCAGGTTCCAGCGATCCGTATCAGAGATCGTGGTCTTGAAGGCCGGCATGCGCGAACCAGGAAAACCATTCGTAACCCATTCATATAACTGCGCATCTGTATGGACGCCAGGAATGGCATGCTGTGACAGATCGGCGGGTCGAGGATTAAGCACGACGCCCAGAGGACCGTCTCCTTTTCCCGTCTCGCCGTGACATGGAACACAATAGGTGGTAAAGAGAGCCTGCCCCGATGCAACGGATTCACTGTTCGGCGGAATCGGATTCGCCAGTACATTTTCAACAGATACAGGATGTGTCAGATAAAAGATCCCCAGACCCAGCATCAGCACAGTAAGAGGCGCGCCGAGTCCCAGGCGCAACGCCGGATGTGCTTGTGTGTACGCTGATAGTGAGCTGCATAGAAGTCCGATTATTATGATAAGCAAGGCGGCTTGTCTGGCGGTGGCGGCTGAGGCTTCCGTACTCCCGGGATTGCGAAGCGTAAAGTCGAAATTCGCAAAGGCATCGAATTTATCTTTGCGTCGTACAATGGCTTGAACCTGCCAGTTACCCGGAAGACTCAAATAGACGCCCTTGGCAGTATAGGTGCCATCACCCAGGCCGATCAATTCAAGCTCAGAAGGAGGGATGTTTCCCTGATTGAGTGTGAAGCGCAGCAACACTTCCTCCGCAGAATGCAATGGATGACCCTCAGAAGTGATCACATCGAGTGTGAACGTATTTTGTCCGACACGGCCGGGTGAGATGTTGATATCCATGCTCAGATCATCCACCCTGGTTTTGCTGGTAAGGGCCAAAGTAGGGGATGCCACCTTTGCAGGAGGAATGTAGGTCAGAAAACTTACACTGGCCAAGAGCAAACCTGCAAACGTTAGTTCGAGGATCAAAATTTTCCCGAAGCGCGCAACAAGCTTCGGATCTTCAATTCCTTGCAGACTATCACGTTTCAGGCGAGGAGAAATTACCAAGAGATTCGTCGCCGCAATGGTTAACAGTCCGGCAACGAATATTTGTTTGATAAGCAAAACATGCCCATAAAGGGTAATCAGCAGCGCGGACCAGGATCCAACTCGGAAGAAGGCAGAATAAATACCAGTGAGTCCAATTAGTGAAACGAAGATAATAGCAAAGAACGAGAAGCGGGAAGTGAGAACGGAAGTCAATTTCGTACGTGATGCATCCTGTAACCCCTGAATGTGACGAATGCCGGTAAACAAATAGACCAGCCCGCCCAGCCAAAAGGTCATGCCAATTAAATGGATAAAGTCCGCGAGCAACGGAAGGGAAGGTTTCGCCTCGGTTGCGGCATGACTCGTCAAAGAGACGGTGAACAACAAAGCCAGGTTGACGATGAACCCGATCCAATCCTTAAGACGTGACTCTTTGCTTCCCGCCAGCCAAACCGCAAACATGACAAGCGCCAGACGAGCAAGCCAGATGACTCCCAGACGCGTCTCGGCCAGGATGCGGCCGGTCTCGAGGTCCCAGGGGAACGATAACTCGGTTCCGGTTGTTTGACCTGCCTGTGATAAGATGCCCAGACCAATCGAGATCAACATGCCAATCAGGGCCCACCGGTAGAGGATTGCCCATATTGGGGGATGAGGGATATCGGGCCGATTATTCTGACCTGATTTCAGTACGGGTTCCCAAAGCAGCCAGATAAATAGCCTCTGCCCCACGAGAAGGGTTAGCGAAACCAGGAACAAAAACTTGGAGAGCAGCGCAGTCAAAGGCAGCCTCGCGGTTGTGGTCTGTTGAATTGACTGGACCGCGCTGGCGTTCGCATCTCCGACTGCAAATGGAAACGTCCCGGCAGACTGATGTCCATCGATCGCAGAGAGCGCCTTCCAACTGACGGTATAAACTCCATCAGGAAGGGCATGCAGGGTAACGGTCATACGCGTCGAGTCCGAAGGATCGACTCGCACATCCCCAGCATCTACGGTGACGTTGTTCGAGTCAACGACGCTGATCGAGCTGAGGCGGGGCTCCAACGTCTCGCTGAAGAACAGTTCCACCTGCGCTGGCGCGTTTTGTAATACAGCATTTGCCTCCGGGTTGGAACGCACCAATAACGCATGGGCAGAGACGGAAGTCACAGTCCATGCGCTGTAAATAAGGATAACGGCCAGCGGCCAGAAGATTCGTCTTTTGAATTTCACTTTTTCCGCAGAGCTATTACGCCCAATCCAACACCCACCAGACCAAGCAGAATGGCGAGCCAGGTGAGCCAGGCAGCTGCCCCTGCCTTTGCACTTTCTGATGCCGGCTCAACATTCGGAAATTGAATAGCATCGGCTGGTGCCACTTCCTCCGGTTCCACATCGGAATCCACCGGCGTATCACCCAACTGACCACCGAAGGTAATGGTATATTGCCCCGGGATCGTGGGAAGAATGGCCGCTTGAAATTGTCCCGGGGTATCTTCTCCCAGTGGCTCAAGGCTAAGTTCCTTGCTCTGACCGCCGTAAGAAACGGTGATGGTGAGGGACGAAACATCCTCCACCGGCTCGCTGCTGCTTGTGTTGGTAACGTTGACCGCAATACCGTTCATCTGCCCTGCAACCGGCGGTTCGTTGACCCAGCCGACCTCAATTTCATAATCACCAACAGTGATCGTTTCGTGTGCCAATGCCAGTTGAAAATTCAAGAGAAGAGCTATCAGGGTGATCAGGCAGGCATTGAGTAAAGATGTTTTTTTCATGGGGACTCCTTTTGCGAAGATTGAGAAATTCTACAACACTTTTGCAATGCTGGAAGTGATTATTATTCATGTATAATGTTGAAGCTTCGTTCAGGGTGCCCCCCTCACCCTGAATGGAGCATTTTTATTTGGAGATAAATCCCCCAAACGTGCTGATATTTTTATCATTTTTGTATGCTGCTGGGTAGCTGGAAATTGCTGGTTGTACCCCACTTTTCTCTTGATGTCCATTCAATGAAGGTAGCGATGAAGATAATGACGAATGTGAAGTGAAAGTTATGGACGCGAGGTTCTGTCGGGGGAGTTCCCTACTTGTGAGGATAATTTACGGGTGATATGATGGATCATGGACAAGGTGTCTCCTACCGGTTCACCTGTCTACCTGAAGGCGGTGCCGTACGTTGGCGCCGCCTTCTATTTTTCCGAGGGCTTCGTTCACTGCCTTGACGATTCTTTTAATTTTGGCATCAAAGCAAACTGGCGAACCCGTTTGATCCATGCTACTCCTAGGTCTCTACAAGCTTCACCACCAACCGTCTCCTCGCGGCGAATCAAATCCTCCATGTAGTCGCGTATGATGATGTAGCTATAATCACTTATCTAGTGGGTTTTGCTTTGATAATTCAAATCTTACATAACACAAGTATATGTTTGTGTGCAAGAGTTTAAGGATGCACTGCGACAACCGCTGCAGCCTTGTGATGCCATGACCAATGGTTGTAGTATCTTAGAAATTCTCTGGCTATAATACTCATTCTTGGGCAATTAGAACTAAAAGCACTATTGGGACGTAATATTCCCTCTTCTATCGGAGAGCTGTATGAAGACACCTGCCAGATTACGACATTCTATTGCGAAGTTCGTCCTGCTACTTTTATTCATTATTCTGCCTCTGCAGCATGTGACCGCCTTAGGCATAAACAGAACGCCAGTCACAAGAAACACATCTTTGGCGGGAAATGCCCATCTAACTCCACCTCCGAGCCAGGCACTTTCGTATCCAACCGATCCCACAGCTGACATTCCATGGTCAGGAGGTATGAGTACCGTGGCACACATACAGGCAGCCTTCAATAACGCGCGTACTATCGAAAACAACCAGCTGGGCATATCCATTCCAATGAT
>DAINRK010000363.1:0-5092 GCA_036741855.1 Anaerolineales bacterium | reverse complement strand
CCAAAGTCCCGCGAGAACGGATACAACCATCGAAAGGAAACTCACACGAAACGGCTGTGTCCGCAACGATGGAATCCGAATGATTTGATATCCATCCCTTTGCTCTTTGTAAGGCAACCCTTTTAGATGAGATGTTAGAACTTTTATTTTGTGTCCCCGCTTTGCAAGAATCCTACAGATATCCTCGGCAGCGCGTCCTCCACCTCCCCCAACCGGCGGAATTTCATGATTCAAGACCAAAATTCGCATCAGTGTAAAATCCAATTCGCGCTACACCCTAGGGGCAACTCTGCAATTCAGTGGCAGGCGTATAGAATTCGATTCTATTACCTTCAGGCTCCAACGTCAAAACCGGGGTGTAATAACATAAAATATATGGCGACACACGGGAATTCCAAACATTGTTCTCCTCGAAAAATGCACCAGCTTCCTTGATACCCGTATTTTGTTTTGTGGCGACAATCCCGGCGAAACGATGGTTTGACAGGTCGTTGTAAAACCTGTCGAGATAGGCCTGCTTGCCAGACATGGCCATCTCCATTAAGGTCACCACTTCATAATCGTACACAAGCGGCACGTTTACATCACGCAAAGCAACCAGCTGCCGCTCGTTGATAAAAAGTATGGGTCCATTTTTACCTACATCATGGATAGTTTGAATCAGTCGTTGATAGGCTCGTTGATTTAGGTTCTCGTCATATTTTGGATATGGATAAAGCAGGGGAATCAAGAATAATATTGGTATGACTACGGCTATGGTCAATACAGGCCAGGAACGAACCTGTAAATGCGAGTCATCAGCCTCGACTTGAAACTTTGGACCCTCCCTTTGGTCGTCAAGACGAACCTGCCCACCGATGAAGTAAGCAGCTACAATTCCTATCAGAACGGCATAAGTATCCATATTATGCAAGTCTCCCCCGCCCCCAATTTTTGTACTCACTACCAGACTGCCTGCAAACAAGGCAAGCATCATCGAAATCAATCCGATCCAGCGAATGAGGTGAAGCGACTTCCACTGGCGCGCTGCTATAATGATTGTGAGAATCAGGGGTCCGCTAACAATCAATATGGCAGGCACAATTCCTAAAGCATGATTTTCATTCGGCCAAAGCCTGTACCATAAAAGGTCAGATGTGAAGCTGGAGGTGAACGCATCCGCATTTTCAGAATTTCCCGAAAGAAGAACATATGCCACTTGCGCCAGAAGTGCAGAAAGCAAACCGGTTACTGCCCATAGAGCAGGCTGAGAAAGATAGCTTAGGAGCTCCTTGAATGGCTTAATATTTGAATTTACAGATTGAATGAACGGTGTTTCGAGAAGGTAAATAGCAGTTGCGATCATCGCTGGCATCGGAAACCAATTCACCCGGCTGATCCCCGCCCAAATCGACGCGACAATCACTGCAATCAATGACCGCCATGGATGTTTCGCTGATACGAATAAAAGTGGGATAATCACCATTACTTCCAGATGATAGTAGACTCCGACGCGCAACAGGAACAGAAAAAGCCATCCGGCAACCAGCCATTGAGCATATCTCTCCTGTGTGGAGAACGCCCGTTTGGCAATCGCAATTGATGCCGCTGCAGTGAGTCCAATCCACAGAAGGAATTGCCAAAAGCGGTGGGCAGCCAAACCCAGATCGGGGATTAAGAAAGGAATGGATTGCAACAAATAACGAGTCGGGTGAAGCGTGGAGAGAGGAAAAGATTCACCGTAAATCCATTTGGAAAAATAGAGCGATGCATAATAATAACGGCTGCCTTCCGACCAACCCATCGAAAAGGGATACGATGTGACCAGGTTGAATCGAATCAATATCTCATAGGCCACACCAAGCAAAATCAGCGCCGATGCAAAACCAATCTGCCAGGTTGTTCTAAACGCAACCCTTAGCGTCCACATCGCAAGCAACAGTACCCACCAGCACATCCAGTAATAAAGATACAGTATCAAAACCGGATCACGCACGGGTTTCTTGACTTCCTGACCGATATCGAAAGTGAACTTGATGTAGGGAATTAAAAACAGGATCGCTACAAACAAGGCGATACCCAAAGCGCGCCACCAGAGATTGTCAAATTGCAATGGACTGAGACGTGATGAAATATTGAATGGCAATGTGTCAAACCGGATGATGGAGAAGACTAGCCAGACGCATATCAGTATGATTCCAAAACAAATTACCAACATTCCACTCCAGGTGGCACGTGGTAAATTTGCACCAATCTCGATTAAGCGAAGATAGGTCAACCGCAACATTGTCAGATTGACAATGAATGTGAAGACAAGAATAGTCAACCAGAATGAACGAGAAGCCTTTTGCGACTGATTCATTGAAAATCAAGGGAATATATCGGATGTAGACGATTGCTTTTTTTGATCTGCCATCGCGGAAAGAATGGACGGTAGAAAGAATGCCCCTGGTAGACTAGATAACACAAAGAATGCGCGAATGAGAACAGCCACAGTGAGGCTCACTGCCGGAGTAAGGCCAGCTACGTTAGACATCAGGAAGGTAAACGAAAGTTCCTGTAATCCATAACCGTTGATCGAGATCGGTATCAATGTGATGAAATAAGTGAGGCTCCACAAGCCTGCGATCATCCAGAAGGAACTATGGCTTCCAAGATCATCTACAAAAACATAAATTGATCCAAAAAGACAGAGCATGTGGATCCATGTAAAAACCAGAGACAATAACAGGGAACCAGGTTTTCTGAACCAGATGGAAAATATGGAAACTGTCCGTTTGATGAACGCGACTGGTTTTTGAATCACACCGACGAATGAAGAAGTTGTGAGCCCAATTTGGATCATATTCCATGAATAAGCCAATCCAATTGGAACGGTCATGGCCATACCAAACATCCCAATCAATCTATCAGCTGCAATGGAGGCGAGGCAGACAGCACGATCAAAACCCATTTGCATGGCGCCAGCTAACCGGACAACATCCCCTCCTATAGTCGTAGGCAGGAAGTTTGACGCAAACAAACCAGTGAAAGTCAGGGCAATACTGTTCCTAATAGGAATATGGACACCCCCAGATTGCAGGAGGGCATGCCAGCGCCAAGCGACTGCCACGCGTGAAATCGCAAAAAAAATCGTGACCAAAATTAAATCCAGGATTGTAATTTTTTGCATGGCAGTTAAAATTTCTTCCCATTCATCCTCCCTGACTAGAAGAACCAGAAGAACAAGCGCCAGCAATGTTCCAACCGATTGCAAAAGGCGCTGACGGTTTTGCGACCACCATGAAGACATATGTTTATTTCTTCCCTAACACTGTCCGAACGGTGTAAATTGGCTTTTTTTGAGACTCATGATAGGTGCGCGCCAACATTTCGGCCATGAGCCCCATTAGGATTGACTGAAAGCCCATGATAGAGAACATCACCCCAATCAATAAAAGAGGAGAGCTAAACGCAGGCACACCAAAGAACGTCCGGCGGAGGAATAGAAATAACAGATCCGCAGTACCCAATAACATCAGCGCGGCGCCCGCGCCACCAAAGAGGCGGATCGGTTTATGGGAATATTCGAGCAGGAATTTCACCGTAAACAGATCGAGGATGACCTTGGCAGTTCTTTCCAGGCCGTAATTTGCCTTGCCAAATTTACGCGGGTGGTGGCTGACAGGTAGTTCCGTTATCCGCGCGCCAATAGAATGAGCAAACACTGGGATAAAGCGGTGCATTTCGCCATACAAACGATACCCGCCCAGCACATCCCGCCGATAAGCCTTAAGCGAACATCCGTAATCATGCAGATGAACACCAGTCACCCAAGAGATCACTCCATTGGCGATTATGGATGGAAGTGTACGGGTGAACTGGTTATCCTTGCGATCCTTGCGCCACCCGCTGACAAGGTCATACCCTTCATCCAGTTTTTCCAGCAGCCGCGGAATATCAGCGGGGTCATTCTGCAGATCAGCATCAAGCAGGACCATGGTCTCTCCCTGTGCATAGTCGATCCCGGCGGAAATGGCCGCGGTCTGACCAAAGTTGCGGCGAAAGACAATCACGCGCACGCATTCCGAATCTTCTTTTACAAGGGAGTGTAATACTTCCAGACTTTGATCTGTGCTTCCATCATCAACAAAGATAACTTCCCAGCTTCGTTTAATCGGATTCAATGCTTGTTTAATAGCGTCATATAGAAGAGGGAGGTTTTCCGCCTCGTTTTTAACAGGAATGATCAGGGAGAGATCTGGCATTCTATTTCTTCTGGCTGAGCCGTTTGATATCTGAATCCACCATCATGGTGACAAGTTCCTGGAAACTGACAGCAGGTTCCCATCCAAGTGCGGAACGTGCTTTGGACGGATCGGCGATCAATAAATCCACCTCGGCAGGACGATAGAATTTTTCATCCTGGATAACGTAATCCTTATAGTCAAGGTCTACGTGGCCAAAAGCGATATCACAAAACTCGCGCACAGAATGAGTCTCACCCATGCCAATCACAAAACTATCGGGTTGATCCTGCTGCAACATACGCCAGATGGCATCCACATAGTCACCTGCAAATCCCCAATCACGCTGCGATTCGAGGTTGCCAAGCCGCAGTTCCTTCGCACGCCCAAGCTTGATGCGCGCCACGCCGTCAGAGATCTTGCGCGTGACAAATTCCAGCCCACGGCGTGGACTCTCATGATTGAACAAAATACCGGAGGTCGCGAACATATTGAAAGACTCGCGGTAGTTTACTGTGATCCAGTGTCCATACACTTTCGCAACACCATATGGGCTACGCGGATAGAAAGGTGTTTCCTCCCTTTGTGGAACTTCGAGCACCCTGCCAAACATTTCACTTGAAGAAGCCTGATAAAAACGAATTTTGGGGTTAACGAAACGGATTGCCTCAAGGATTCGAGTTACACCCAATGCAGTGATATCGCCTGTAAGCGCAGGCTGATTCCATGAGGTCGGCACAAAGGATTGCGCAGCAAGATTATAGACTTCGGTAGGCTGATACTCTTCCAGCAACGCCAGGAGCGAACCCTGGTCATGCAGATCACCTTGGACCACTGTAATGTTATCCAAGAGGTGCTCAATGCGCTCGTAAGTCACAGTGCTGGAG
>DAINRK010000362.1:0-5098 GCA_036741855.1 Anaerolineales bacterium | reverse complement strand
TCAAAATCTTAAGGTAGAAAAACGATGCAGAACGGAATTACAATGATGTAAGTCCACTTCGTTCCGGATCTTATGTTGGCTCTGTTTCGAATGATGGGATCTTGAAATTCAACCGCCTAAATACGCTGCTTTGACGCTTGGATTATCCATCAACTCTTCTGCTGTTCCGGCAACTTTTAATATCCCAGTTTCGAGCAGGTATCCGCGATGAGCCAGCCTTAGGGCTTGGCGCGCATTCTGCTCAACCAGCAGGATCGTTGTTCCAGTGGCATTGATTTCGCGAACAATCTGGAAGATCTCTCGAACCAGCACAGGGGCTAGTCCCATCGACGGCTCATCCAGCAACAAGAGCCGGCCGCGAGTCATCAGGGCGCGTGCGACGGCAAGCATTTGTTGTTCGCCGCCTGAAAGCGTTCCTGCCAACTGATTTTGGCGCTCTGCCAAACGTGGAAAGAGATCGAATATGCGTTGATACTCCTTCTGAATATCCTTTCGATCCGTTCGACTCCAGGTAGACAGTTTCAAGTTTTCTTGCACGGTTAGATTGGCAAATATGCCGCGTCCTTCAGGGACATGAGCTACGCCTAGCTTCACAATGTTGTGGGCAGGTACGGTGCCCAGATTTACTGAGTCAAACGTGATTTTTCCGCTCTGAATGGGAACAATCCCTGAAATCGCTCGAAGTAACGTGGACTTCCCCGCTCCATTTGCCCCAATCAACGTGACAATCTCACCCTCGTGAACTTCGATTGAAATACCCTGCAGCGCCAGGACACTCCCATAAGCTACTTTTAAATCTTGTATCGAGAGCAGGGTGTCTTTTGAGGTCACGCATTCACCTCTCTACCCAGATATGCCTCAATCACCCTTGGGTGGTTTTGAATCTCTTTCGGCCTCCCCTCGGCAATGGTTTCACCGAAATCCAAAACCTTGATACGCTCCGCTATACCCATCACCACGCGCATCTGATGTTCGATGAGCAGGACCGTCAACTGGAATTCGCTGCGAATCCACAATATCAGTTCGATCAATTGCTCAACCTCGGTCGGGTTCATCCCTGCGGCGGGTTCATCGAGCAATAAGAGGGAGGGTCGAGTGGCCAATGCGCGAGCGATCTCAAGCCTTCGCTGTTGACCATATGGAAGATTCTTCGAGGGAGTTTCAGCCAAATTATCCAAGCCAAAGATGTTTAATAGATTTAATGCCTCCTGACGAACACGCGCTTCCTGTTTCGTGAAACGCGGCAAGCGGAGAAGTGCTTCCAACGTCGAATAGCCGGCCGATCCGTAGTGAGCAATTCGAACGTTATCCAGCACCGAGAGTTCTTTAAACAAGCGGATATTTTGAAATGTTCGGGCAATCCCGAGGCGAACAATTTTATGCGGCTGGAGACCGATCACATTCTGATCCTGGAAAGTAATTTTTCCTTCTATGGGTCGGTAAACACCAGTGATCAGGTTGAATACAGTGGTCTTTCCCGCTCCATTCGGCCCAATGACGGCGACCAGCTCACTCGTCTGCAAATTAAGGTTGAAATCTTGAACAGCTCGCAAACCACCAAAATGGTGAGTGAGGTTTTCCACGCGAAGTAATGTCATGGCAAAGCTTCTTTCGTTTGCCTAGTTGCCTGAACTTGCTCTCGTTGCGATGCAAGTGCTTCCGGTCGTTCCTCCCGTGGAACCAAAAAGCGAAACTCACGCAACCCCATAATACCGTAAGGACGAAAGATCATCAGCAGAATTAACAGGAGTGGTGCAACAACCAGACGCCATTCCTGCGAGATTCCGAACTGCTGAAGCACTGTGCGTAGTCCCTCCATCATAACCGTGAAAACAGTTGCTCCCAGAATAGATCCACCTAAACTACCAACACCACCCAAATAGACCATAACCAGCATTTCGGTGGACTTCAGAATAGTGAACGATCGCGGGTTGATGAACTGAAGTTCATGGGCGAAAAGGCCCCCGCCGATCCCGGCCAGGAATGCTGAAAAGACGAAAGTCAGCACTTTCACCTGGCGGGTATGAACGCTGACCAAGCCTGATGCAGTCTCATCTTCGCGTATCGCGAGCACGCCCCGACCGAAGTTTGAAAAAACGTAATTCCTTGCCAGAAAGACCACGACGATGACAATAATATAGACCCACCACAGACTTGTCAGTTTATCCATACCCATAAAACCGCTCGGCCCACCAATCGCTTCAATATTCTCGAGCACACTCTTGATAATCATATTAAACGCCAGGGTCACAATGGCAAGATAATCACCTCGTGTGCGGAAGGATGGCAAAGCGATACCGAGTCCGGCAATACCTGCTGCAATTCCACCTGTGAGTAGAGCGACAGGAAATAAAAACGGCCCAAGCGACCGAGGGAATAACCAGACTGTCAGTAACGAAGCAACATACGCTCCAATGGCCATGAATCCAGCATGTCCCACAGAAAACTCACCCATATACCCGTTGACCAGGTTTAAGCTGATCGTCAAAATGATATTAATACCGACATATTTGAGTACCAGATCAATGTATGGGTTGATAATGCCAAATTTTGGAAGTAGGATAGTGAAAGGAAAAATGAGGAGGAGTATAAGTGGTAATTTCCACTGTTTCCAGAAGGCACTTTTCATGAGTGGAAATCCTCTTATACCTTCTGCATCATTGGCCGCCCTAGAATACCCGTGGGACGAAAGATCAAAAGCAGCAGGAGCAGCGAGAATGCCACGAAGTCTCGATATGTAGACGGTAGAAATACAGGAGTGAAGATCTCAACAAATCCGAGAATAAATCCTCCGATCATCGCTCCACGGATGTTCCCAATCCCTCCAACCACCGCGGAGATAAACGCCCACCACCCAATGCGAATTCCCATATAAGGATCGATGGTATAAGCCATTCCATACAAAGTTCCCCCCACCGCCGCGATGGAGGCACCCAACGCAAAGGTCAATGAAATAATGCGATCCACGGGCACCCCCATCAACGGGACGATGAACTTATCCCATGCAATGGCACGCATGGCGATACCTACCATCGTGCGTCGAACAATGGTATCCAGAAGGATCATTACCAGTGCTGAAACCACAATAATTACAATCTGGATCGTAGAGACTGTGACTCCTCCAAGGTTGTAATTCACGGCTGGGATTAGAGGTGGGAGAAAACGCGGCGCAGGACCGACCGGCTTAAATGCCACCATGAAATTCTCTAGAAACAACCCCACACCAAGAGCAGTGATTACTACTGAAATACGCGGCGCAGTCCTCAAAGGTTTGTACGCTAATCTTTCAATAACCACAGCCAGGAGCGCCGCGCCAAACATAGCAACTAACATTGTGATAACAAAAGCAAAAATGGGATGAATGCCCACAACCAGGCTCAAGATCAGAGTCGAGAAAAAGAAGGCCACATAAGTGCCCATCATGAAAATATCGCCATGAGCAAAATTGATCATCGTAAGAATCCCATAGACCATTGTATAACCCAGGGCGATCAGAGCATATACGCTGCCAACCTGCAGTGCGTTGAGAATCTGCTGAATGTAAAACTGCATCTATTGATCCTCCGAATCACAATGAGAGCGGCCAGAATATAGCCGCTCTCATTGTGATTAATTCTTGCTACGGAGCTGCATTCATGAAGTAAACGAATTTACCTTCTTTTACCTGCAGAATCACCGCGCTCTTAACCGGGTCTCCAGTACCTTTGAATTGCATGTTACCTGTGACCCCTTCAAAGGAGGTGATACTAGCCAGCGCATCGCGCACAGCCTGACGGTCGAGTTTGCCTGCAGTCTGAATTGCCTGGAACAGTAGCCCAAAGGAATCATAGGTCAGCGCGGCGACATCATCAGGCGTCTTGCTGTAGGCCGCTTCATAAGCCTGGATGAAGGCTTGAGCTTTAGGCGTCGCAATATCTGGCGCGTAGTGTGTGGTGAAGTAATACCCATCACACTCTGATCCACATAGCGTCATAAGTTCTATGTTGCCCCATGAGTCACTACCTAAGATCGCGCCACTGAAACCAACCTTGTGAGCCTGCTGTACCTGCAGCGGGACCTCGCTATAATAGTTGGGCAGGAACAAGCTATCGGCACCAGCCTCCTTGATTTTGGTCAACTGGGCGGAGAAATCTTTGTCACCGGTGGTGTAGGTCTCAAAGGCGACTACTTGGACACCACTCTCCTCCAACGCTTTTTTATAGACTTCTGCGATACCTTTGTTGTATTCTGATGCCACATCGTAAAGAACTGCTGGCGCGGTTGTCTTCAATTCATCTTTTGCGAACCTGGCTGCCACTACACCCTGGAAGTCATCAATGAAGGCTGCCCGGAAAACGTACTTTTTAGCCTCATCCGTGTCTCCGACTTTGGTCGTCTTTGGATTCGTAGACCATGGACTGATCATCGGCATCTGGCTGCTTTCAGCAACCACGGAGGCCGGAATCGCATTGCGGCTCGCATTGGGTCCAATCATTGCCAGCACTCCGGAAGTTGCAAGTTTCTGCGCGACGGCAGCAGCGGATTCAGCCTTGTCTTCATTATCCTCAACGAGTAACTCAATTGTGTATTTCGTCCCGCCAACATCCAAACCACCCGCTTCGTTGACCTCTTTGACGGCCAACTCAGCCGCGTTCCTGCTTGATTCACCGACGACAGGAATACTACCAGTCAATTCCACATTGAGTCCAACCTTAATCGTCGTTGGTGCGGCAGGTTGGCAGGCACTGAGAGCCATACCCAGTACTATTGTTACCAGTAAAAAGTACGATAACCCTTTCATCACTTAAAGATTCTCCTTTTAGGAATTAAAGTTGATACAGCAGTAAAAAATAGTATTTATTTTACTTCCCCAATCTTGCCTCCTCTCCAAAACCAGACCATGTAGGGTAACACAATTCTCGCGAAATAGATGCATCTCCAAACGATCTAAAAACAGATTCGTTCTCCTGTTCAAATTATGGTGAATTAGTAGATTTTGCCGAAATCTGCTTGCGTTCCTTGCCCTTCACGTTCTATTGTAACTGTTATTGCAAATCTTGTATCTCCGCCGCGCGTGCTGTATTCCTCATCAACATGGCAATTGTCATGGGACCGACTC
>DAINRK010000361.1:0-5102 GCA_036741855.1 Anaerolineales bacterium | reverse complement strand
GACAAGCTCTTCCTCCTTGAACCACAATGCAACTTCCTGTTGGCCGTTTTCTACGCTATCAGATGCGTGAGTGAGATTCCGCCCCACTTCGAGGGCAAAGTCATGTCGAAGCGAGCCAGGTGCGGCTTCGGTAGGACGCGTTGCTCCCATCGTCTGGCGAATCGCGGTGATTGCATTCGGACCCTCCCAGACCATTGCCATCACAGGCGCGGAGATGATGTAAGAAATTAATCCTTCATAAAACGGTTTGCCTCTATGAATAGCATAATGAGTCTCAGCAAGCTCTTTGCTTACCTGCAAAAACTTTGCGGCGACAAGGCGAAGCCCGCGGCGCTCCAAACGTGAGATGACTTCCCCGACCAGCGCGCGCTGCACCCCATCAGGTTTGACTAAAACAAGCGATCTTTCCACAGATTTCCTCCAAAACAAGAAAATGTTAGACCTGAGAAATTTTAAGAAAACGTCCCGGGCAGGGAACGTTTCTTTTGGCGGGTTTTATGAGATTGACAAACACACGCGCGGAAACCTGTCAGGTATTTTTAACGAAGCAATTCTTCTGCTTTCGTATACGAGTCCAGTGCATCCTGCAAGCGGTTGGCTCGCATGTACGCGTCACCAAGCGATTGCCAGATACTTACCTCCACCGGATAGCGATACAACGCATCGCGAAGATCGTGGATCACTTCATCGAGGAAGCGTCCCTTCTTGATAAGTTTTGAATACGTATCCAACGCGCCTGGGATGTTACTACGTGAAAGTTCACTGCGTGCAGATCCAAGGATAGAGTCAACACCAGGCATGGTCAACATGCCCGTTCCCTTACGGGTGACAGGTTCCTTATATGGCTTGGGCAGAGGAGCAGGTGTGGGCTCGGATTCAGGTATTGGCTCAATCTGCTGGACCGTACTCGGCTCTTCCTCGACGATCTCAACCGGTTCTGGCTCTAGCACGACAGACTGCACAACAGGCTGCTCCGCAGGTGGTTCCACTTCTTTTTCCTCAACCGGTTGCCAAGCCATAACAGGTTCTGGTTCTTCTACGGCGGCAGGTTCAGGTGGTGTGGTTTCAGCAGGCTGCCAATCGCTTGCGCGTGTGGGCTCGATTTTGGTTGGTTCAGCGACTACTTCGCCCGTTTCATCACGGAGCCATGCCGGCAGATCGTCTTGTGGCGAAGAGGAGGACTCTTGTGTTTCTTTCTTTTCCAAGCCTCGAAGCCAGCTCGGCAAACTTCCTGTTTCGGGTTTTGGCGTATCCTGAGCGGAAACAAAAGAGGGAGGAGCAGGCTCCTCAGCTGAACCCAGCCATGCAGAAGAATCTTTTGCTTCTCTAGAAGAGGGAGTTGATTCTGTAGTTGGAGTCGATTCCTCACCAATATCTTGCATCCAGGCCGGTAGATCAGGCTGTTCAGAGATTTCAGCTTCAGGTTGAGCAACAACTTTTTCTGCTTCATCCAGACTCTTCAACCACATCGCCGTTTCATCATCTGCAGACTCGGATGAAGGTACAGGCTTCGCATCTTCATCACTCAAATTCTTAAGCCACATTGCCGTATCGTCACTTGACGGTGTGGAGGCATCTGTAAGCTTTAAATCTTCCTCGTCCAATCCCTTTAACCACATTCCTGTTTCATCAGCTGCCGATGTAGAAGCAGCCTCAGGCATTGCATCTTCTTCGGTTAAACTCTTCAGCCAAATTCCAGTTTCATCGCTTCCGCGCGGGAAGGTCGACTCGGTTGTTTCTTCGTCTAAGCCGCGCAACCAGGCAGCAGTATCATCCATCGATGGAGCAGAATCTTGAATTGCATCTTCCTGGTTAGGTGATTGCGTAGAGGGTGCTGGTGTGCTCGAATCCTTGGATTGCCTTACCCATTCAGGTTCCTGTTGAAGGCGATCTTCAGGCTTGGTCAACAGGCCTTCACTTGCTCCTTGCTTGGCGGCCAGGCTTTCAAGCCAGGAAAATGAGTCATCGCGTTCTTGTTCACTCTTCCCGAGCTCTTCAAAATTTACAGCCGGTTCTGGTGTCGAAACGGGCTCACTAGGCGGTGAAATTTCAGCGATTGGTGGAGTCTCAATAGGCCGTTGCTCAACAGGCGTTGGCACGCTCATGTCCTTGGCCTGCTTCACCCATTCGGGTTCCTGTTCCATACGGTCTTCAGGTTTGGTCAGCAAACCTTCACTTGCTCCCTGCTTCGCAGCTAGACTTTCAAGCCACGCAAACGAATCATCACGTTCTTGTTCACTTTTACCAAGATCACTTAAGTTGCCTGATGCTTGAGATATGGCAGGTTCAACAGGCATCGTCTCTTCCATTGAGGGCGGCTCAGAGTATATCGATGTTGACTCTTCAGGTGATTGAACTTCTGGCTCATTTGGAACAGAGACCATACTCTCTGGTACCCGCGCCGGAGGCAGGGGCTCATCTGTCGTAAGTGAGGGTGAAGATTCCTCCGCGGAAACATGCTCTGCTCTCAATCCCTTTGCCTGTTTGACCCAGTCCGGTTCCTCTTCGAGACGATCCTCAGGCTTCGTCAACAAGCCTTCGCTGGCTCCCTGCTTCGCCGCTAGAGCTTCAAGCCAGGCAAATGAGTCATCGCGTTCCTGCTCGCTTACACCGAGATTGTTGACATCCGACATTGAAGGCACTGATCCGGAAGGAATTTCTTGTTGAGGTTCTTCTTTCGGTTGATTCAGGAAATCAAAATCACTTGATTCTTCTGCAGCAGTGGGCTGGCCAGTGGGTTTCAGCCAGTCCAGCTGATCGTCAGAGGCTTGCTCCATAGGAGTAGTGAGGTCTAATGGCCTCATCCAATCAGGTTGTTCATCCGATGCTGGCAACGGGGAAGCCAATTCATCAGACTGTTTCAACCAATCGGATTGATCACTTGAAGCGGACGAAGTGACAGGTTGATCGAATTGCTTCATCCAATCTGGTTGATCATCAGAGATTTGATCCGTGGGTACAGATTGTGCGGGTTGCTCTGATGGAGTCATCCAATCGGGCAGATCATTCGAAGCGGGGGCAGGCCTGGACGACGCGGGTTGGTCTGGTTGAGCCATCAATTCAGGTACATCGTTGGATGTGGCTGTAGGAATAGACGATGTGGTTTGATCGAACTGATTAATCCAGTCTGGTTGATCGCTTGATGGTTCTTCGATCGGCATGGACTTTGATGCTTGCGCTGATTGGGCCATCCAATCAGGTACATCATCTGCTGTGGGAGCTGGCATGGATGACGCAGGTTGATCTACTTGTTTCATCCAGTCCAGTTGATCATCAGAGGCTTGTTCGGCCGGCGCAGGTTGTTCAGGTTGACCAAGCTGACTCATCCAATCGAGGTCATTACTTGTTGTGGACTCTGAAGAGATGGCGTCAGAGGTTTGCCCCAACTGACTCATCCAGTCAACTTGATCTGAGTTCGACGTTGTTGGAACAGGCAAAGATCCTGATCCAATTTTGTTGATCCAATCAGGTAATTCTTCTTCCTCAGCAGGAGGCGGTTGAGTTGCTTCGGTCGGTGCCATCGCTTTGACCCAGTCCGGTATTTCGCCCTGTTCGATGGGTTGTGCAGCCGCCGGTTCATCGCCGCCAAATGCAGGCTTGCTTTCATCAAACGCGCCCGTGGATTGTCCCCAGCCCGCTGCGCGTAAAAAGTCTGGGAGCTCCTCCGCTGGAGTTGGCTGCGCGGGCGAGGCAGATGCATCGAAAGCGGGAACAGGCATACCCGTAGTCGGATCGATCGGTCTGGTTGGGGAAGGTGAAGTTGGAGGAGTCGTATCGGCATAGGCATTTCGCAGCCAATCCGGTTGTTCATCCCGACTTGCGCCACTCTCCAAACTGATCGCTTGATTGGCACTCCAATCGGATTGCGTTCCGGCCCCAACAGGTTGACCGTTCCAGTCGAGGTGTTCGACGTTTACGGCAGCATCCAGCACTTCGTTCGATTGAAAGACAGTCCCCATCACATGCGCAGCATATGGATCGAGTTCAACTACCCGTTGACGGTATACTTGCGCGTTTTCCGGGTGGTCCACGCTAAAGATCTCCATCAGCACGCGGTTGGCGTCCAGGCAATACGGATATCTGCGCAAAACTTTGGAGGCCGCATCCGCAGCTTCATTCTTCAAACCGCTTCGATAACAGGCACGCGCCAGTAAAGCTTCCATATCGCTGCGGCCTGGGTCTTCTTTCAAAACGCTCTTGATCTCGGAGATCGCCTGTGGATACAACTCACCCTGCACATACATGTGTGCCAGCGCACCACGCGTCATGCGGATACGCGGAGGCTGAACGCCGTCACGACGGCCGTACAATCGCTGCAACTCGCTCTGGATCGCTGCATTCGAAGGCTGGGTCTCGAAAGCACGCTCCATATGCCAGATGGCATCATCGAGTTTATTTTCCTCATCGCGGATGATGCTCATCCCTACGTTGGCTACAAAGTCATTCGGGTCAGAAACCAGCACGCGCGAAAAGACATCCACCGCTTCTCTATAACGTTTGTATTCAAGATATGATTTGCCGAGCAGACGATAGGTTTCGAGATGTTTGGGAAAAGTCTTAAAGATGTGATGGCAATGCGCGATCGCCTCGTCCAGATGGCCGCGGTCAATCATTGTCTCAATCTCGCGGTTGTAAGCCCGCAAAGGTACTTTCGCCATGCAAATTTGCTCCTGTATTAAGTATGCCCCATTCCCATGATTAATGCAAGTCTATCAGCAATTAATTCATCATATTATTCATAAAATAGGGGTAGCCGTTCCACAGGAGAATCGCTGAACACGTGCGCGGCCAGAACCACGTCGCGGACTTCCGCCAGCTTTGCAGCGTCATTTGCATGGATTGTGAAAAGCGCATCCCCTTTCCCCACTTTATCTCCCACTTTGTGATGGATGATGAACCCGACCGCATGGTCAACAGCATCGGATTTTTTCGCGCGTCCTGCCCCCAGTGTGACGGATGCTTCGCCTACGGGTCTCGCCAGGATTTGAGTCAGATAACCCTCCCGCGGCGACTCCACCATTTCGACGTATTCCGCGCGCGGGAATTTCGATGTGTCATCCACAAATGAGACATCGCCTCCCTGCGCTCGCACCAAAATGCGC
>DAINRK010000360.1:0-5108 GCA_036741855.1 Anaerolineales bacterium | reverse complement strand
AACTTTATTTCAGGCAAATTCCATGAAATCTCGATCCCTAATTTTATTTACAATAGGCTGTTTATTTCTTAGTGCCTGTGCAAATCAGAAACCGACCGTGACACAACCTGGTCAAACTATCGAACTCACTCTAACTCCAACCTCCACACCTGATCCGTGTTCCGTAGAAAACCTAAGCCAATCCATCAAAGAAGTAAATGATCTGATGCGCGAATTCGATGATATGTCGAAATTAGCCACAAACATTGCAAGGGAAAAACTTCCTGAATTGATTTCCGAAATGCAGCGCGTTCGAAGGGCAGCCGAAGATCAGAAAATTCCATCCTGTCTTTCTACCTTAAAAGTTCATCAAATTGCTCACATGAATACCGTCATCAATACTCTGATCGCATTTCTTGGTGGCGCTCAAGCAGAGGCTCTCACGGAGGGAATCAAGCGCGCCGGACAAGAACACGATCTATACACGCTTGAAGTTGCAAGGCTATTGGGCATACCTCAAAGCGCCATTACAACACCGATTGCCACGACCAGCCCATAAACAAAACAAATCGAAATTTCTGCCGAGTGGGTTTGATCCTACAAAATAAAAGACGCATCGGGATGCGTCTTTTATTTTAGGTAGAATTGAGTCCAATCTGCTTTACCCTCTTGCGTGAGATATAATATCTTCCCATGAAAAACAACTCCTACGAGAATGACATCCTTCAATGGCGCTCAAAGAAATATGACGAACGCGTTCGTGAGAATGGCTGGCTGGCGTTGGCTGGCTTGTTCTGGCTGAACCCAGGCAGAAATTTGATCGGCTCGAACCCAGTCTGTGAAGTCGTCCTGCCGGAACGTGCTCCAACTTTCATCGGGATCGCTGAACTGAAAGGTGGGACCGTCCGCTTGCAGGTGGCAGAAGGAGTTCCTGTCCGGGTCAACGACCGGTTGGTGCAGAAAGCAATTCTGAAGTCCAGCCGGGCGGCGAAGCCCAGCTTCATCACGTGGAATGATATACGTATGGTTGTACATGAGCACGCGGACAGATACGCGATCCGGATCTGGGATAATAAACGGGAACAACGTTTCTCTCTGCCACCCTTGAAGTGGTTCCCCATTAATAAACAATTCCATATTCCTGCACGTTATACTCGTTACTCTACTCCTAAACTATCAAAACAGGAGAGTAGTTTTGGAGACGCAGCTGAAGATCAATTGGATGGCTATGTCACTTTCAAGTTCGAGGGCCTGACCCATAAACTCGATGCCACGGAAACCGATGATCATAAACTCTTCATCAAATTTCGTGATGCAACCAGCGGCAAGGAGACCTACCCATCCAGTCGATATCACTATACACAACCTGTGAATGGAAACAAGGTAACTTTGGATTTCAATTACGCCTATAGCCCGCCATGCGCTTTCACAGAATTTGCAACCTGTCTCTTTGCATCACCACAAAACACCCTTCCTTTCCGCGTAGAGGCTGGAGAAATCTATCGCGGATGAGGTTGTATGAAAAGTCAACAATATGAATCGCCTCTGTGGGGGTCAATTTCTTAGTTAGCTATGAAAAGGAGAATTAACCAACCAAAGCCCTCGTAAAGAAATCTGGCACAAAGAAATCGCCGATACCAAACCCCCATTTCAATACACAACAAGCAATGAAAATTGTAACGCCCAATCCCAACATGTAATAGTCACGCGGAGCATATTTAAGAACTTTCAGCCACGTTCGCTGTGCAGTACCGAAAGCACGCAAATCCATTGCATCGATCACTTCTTCGCCCGTGACAGTTGATTGCATTGTGACAGGAATAATCAACGGGGCAAGCTTACGAATTTTAGCGACAAGCCCGCCCTTGAGCTTGTCCATTTCATAGCCGCGGGCGCGTTGCGCGTCAACTGTGATGGTCAGGTCACGCGCGAAGGTCGGGAAGAAGCGAAATGCCAAATCGATCGTGAAAGCGACTTTATCGGACGCGCCCATTTGTTTGAAAGCAGTTCCATAGATGTTGGGATCGATCGTATATGGAATGGGAATGGCAAGAAGAGCCATCGTTAACATCCGTCCAATCTGACTGATCGCAAACCATACTTTGGATACTGTTACTGGAACAATCCAGTCCCAAGCAGGTACGATTGGCAAAGTAAATAAAACAGGGGATGATGGATCCAGCACCGAGGAAGGACCGCCGCGCCCCGAAAGCAGACCATTCAACCCGACAATCAAGAACACCAGAATGAAGATGTAGAGAAGAGCCCGTCTCACATCCTTCCACTCGATCCGTGCCATCAGATACAGGGTCAGCGATAGCAGCAATAGTGGAAGGATGATTCGATAGTCCCAAATCTCAGGTATGGAGAATGCAAGGATGATGCACGCCATAAAGATGAATCTGGTGCGCGGGTCCAGCCTTTGAATGAAGGTGTTACGCGGGCGGTACTTCCAGGTGACAAGCATGCGTCAGCGGCCTCGACGCGCCGCGACTCCGGCAAAGGCAATCATAAGGATGGGCAGGAGGATCGCCGTTACAATAAAGTTGCCGATGACGGCTGGCGTGAAGTAACCCACCAGCGCAGTATTTAAGTCGATGCCGCCGGTGAACATTTCAGTCAACGAGGCAAACAGCATACCAACAACGATTCCCAATGTTCCCCAGCCAACGGCTTTCAGGATCTCAGGGCGGGCTTTGAAATCATTGAGGGATGCCATGATCAAACCAGGGATCATGCCCATCAGGCCGCTGCCCACGCTCCAGTTCCAGTAAAGGCCCCAACCAGTAAGCGCGTCGCCGATGGTATTGCCGATCAAGCCGGCCAGCAGACCGACCCAGGGCCCATACGCCACGCCGAAGAAAATTAATACAGCAACTGCGGGGCGGAACGAGATGTTGCCCGCCGCGGGCAGTGGGAAGATGTTGGTTGCCCATGAGAACACACCGTACAGCGCTGCACCAATGGCTCCGTAGACGACCTGCCGTGTACCAAACTCCCAAGTAGTCTTGTCGTTCATTTCTTCTCTCCTTTTGATAAGTTGAATATACGAGCTGACCCATTCTTGATAACCCTGTAAGAGGATTACAGTTGCAGGGGAATCGCCATATTATTTCTCATACGCCGCTAATGCCTCCGCAGTGAGGAACTGTCCCGTATACGGGAGCAGGTCGAGGTTCATACGAAGCAGCGAAGTTGGTCGCACACGATAACGCGTCAATAAATCGAAATCCTTCAGCACGTCTTCGGGAGGTCCGTCTGCAACAACATGTCTATCGCCAAGCAATAGAACACGGTTTGCGTAGGTCACAGCCAGATCGAGATCATGCGTGATGAATAATGTGGCCGCAAAATTCGCTGCCACCAGCGATTGTGCACCATTCATCGGCCGGCACATCGCATCCATAAAGTGAGTGTAATTTGCATAATCCTGCCCGGCAGTGGGCTCATCCATAATGATGATCCTCGATTGCATTGCAAGCACAGCCGCAATCGTCGTGCGTTTTTGCTGACCAAACGAAAGCCCCAGCGGAGGATATTCTTCCAGTCCTGTTAAATTCACGGTCGAAATGCTTTCAACAACGGACTTGTTCATTGCGTCTGGTTTGAATTCGAGATTCTTCGGTCCAAACTCCAACTCTTCGCGTACAGTCGGTGCAAACAACATATGCGTGGGGCTTTGAAAAACGTAGCCAAGCACACGCGCGATTTGTGCAACACTCAAGCTGCGCGTGTCTTTGCCCTCCACCAGTACACGCCCACTGGTTGGTTTTAGCAACCCGATGGCATGTTTTACCAATGTAGATTTGCCCGCGCCATTAGGTCCAAGGATTGCGACCAGATCGCCACGATTAATTTGAAGATTGACATCTTGCAAGATGAGGGGCGTCTCATCACTGTAACGGAAATCCACATTTTCGAAGACGACAAGCGGCTCGCCTCGTTCGGGATTCGGGGCTGTTTCCGCTTTTTCAACCTTTTCCCCCATCTGACGGACTCGCTTTACCACCCATTCGGCGGGGAGCTTGACCTCATGATGATTGATCTCCGTAGGAAGATCATCAATCGGGCCAAGATATTTAACACGTCCAGCTTCCATGTAAAGCAAACGGTCTGGCCTGGCAAAGATCGCATCCTCTACGCGATGTTCGATCAATACAATCGTCTTACCTTCCTCTGCCAGTCTGCGGAATACTTCCAGCGCTTCATACGCAGAAGCAGGGTCCAGCGAAGCAAGGGGCTCGTCCAGCAACAAAATGGACGCGTTCATAGCAAGTAAACCAGCTAACGCAACCTTTTGTTTCTCTCCTCCAGAGAGGTTGAACGTTTGGCGGTCATGCAGGTATTCAATCTTCAAGCGTTTCAGCGCGCCTTCAACACGCGCAAGGACTTCTTCACGAGGCAGGCCTAAGTTTTCAGGTCCAAACGCGATCTCGTTATAGACATTGCTTGCAACGATCTGACGCTCGGGGTCCTGCAACAAAGTCCCCACAATTTGCGCCACATCGGCGATCTGCATTTCGGCAATGTCTTTCCCGTGCAGCATTACTTTTCCTTCACGTTTGCCACGATAGGAACGCGGGATCAACCCATTAATGCAGCGTGCCAGAGTCGTTTTGCCACATCCACTGGAGCCTGCGACTAAAAGCAACTCTCCAGGTTTCAGTTCGAATGATACATTTTCTATGGCCGGTTCGGGACGAGTGCGATATTGGAACGATAAATTTTCAATCACCAAAGAGGCTTCGGGCATCACATCACCTAAAAAGAATGAACTACGTCATTACTAAAACTTCATCACCAGGCTTAACACCCAATTTCGCCGCGGCGTTGCCATTGACTACTGCAATTCCCAGATTCCCTGTGCTTCCGATCAGGGCAATGATTTCGCCAACCGGCCGTTCACCAAACGTGTTGACCATCCCATTAATTTCGGTTTCATTCAGGCGCACAATTATTTTTTCTTTCTGCGCCATTGCATCGCCGAGATTTTCAATGCGGAGATTGGTTGAGATATTGCCGAAATGATCGATGTGAGTCACCTCGCCATGCCAGCCAGCCTTTGTCCTTTCAGGTTTGGGCAATTGAAGACGGACAGGGTCATTGAAAGGTGTCCCCAGCTCGCTTAA
>DAINRK010000359.1:0-5120 GCA_036741855.1 Anaerolineales bacterium | reverse complement strand
TTGACGCTGACCGTTTTTGGAACGTACATCCAATACACCAATTGTTTGCCCGCGCAGTTTAATGGGAATCGCGAGGGTGGAGGATGATTTTTCCAGCGAAAGCCTGCCAGTTTTTATAGCGGCTTTGATTTGTTCACGCCTCGTGCCATTTTCAAGTGGAACAACTTGCTTTCCATCAAAAACAAATCCCGTGCGCTTTGCCTGTTGGGCAAAACTTCCCCAGGCTTGTTTCACATACTTTTCTATTGTGTTTTGTGAATCTGACAAAGCACTTCGAGACTCGCCAAACAAGCGTGCATTTTCGATGGCGATTGCAATTTGATCCGCTAGCGTGGTAAGCACATTGATATCTTCCGGTGAGAACGCATTTGTTTCAGTGCTTTGTACATCGAGCGCACCAATTATGCGTCCGCCTGCCTGCAAGGGGAGGGCCATTTCTGAACGGGTCTCGGGGAGGTCGGGGTTGTTGAAGAAAACTGCATCCTTCCCAACATCCAGAGCAATGCGAGGCTCACCGCGCGAGGTTACATAGCCAACAATACTGGTTTCATCCAATCGAAGCTGGTGTTGACGATTAAGCATCAGTAAGCCACCTTCACTGTTTGCTGCCTGAAGAACTGCGTACCCGTGTGTCTCATCGATCAGGAAAATGCCAGTGTGATAAAAGCCGAATTGTTCACTGACCAGCCTGGTGATTTCAGGTAGAAGCGATTCCAATTCCTTTACGGCGGCGATCGTCCTGGCTACGCTTGAAACCGTTTGTAGCTGGGTTGCCCGTTTTTCGAGTGCGGAGGTGCGTTCTAGAACACGTAATTCCAGAACATCGCGAAGCTCTGTGAGTTGCTTATTGCTGGCACGTAGTTCGTTGGCATTGGATTGTGCCTTCTGCAACGCATTTTGCAGGCTGCTGATAATAAGATAAAGGAAGATAGCTCCAAAAATGAATAGAACAGTCCCTTCAATTGCGTTCCCCAGTGTTTCCTGATTAGCAAGACGAAACGCCGCCACTATGCTCAGGAAAGTAAAAGCAACCGCATGAGTCCAGCCGAGCAATAAGCCTGCCATGAGCATCACTACAAAATAACTTGTGAAAGTGGTGCTGTTAATCCCACCGCTCATGATGGCAATCATCGTGCTGGCCAGCCAGATTGTGGAGACATGCAAATACCCCGCAACTTTAACCCACCCTGCCCTCATCAAAAACCAGACAACAGTGAGAATTGCGATAATGCCAGCTAAAATGATATTTGCCGAACCAAATACCTCACCCTGTCCTGTGACGACGCGAATAATGATAAAAAGCACTAGGATTGGAATGTTGCTTAGAACGATTGCGTTAATGAAGCCAGCGGAGCGAGTCCTTTCTTCATCATGAGGAAATATTGGTGGGGCAAAGAATCTGCGAAGTGAGAATTGCATTTGATTAACCTCACTCATCCTGTTCGTCGTCGGATAGATTGCCAACAATTTGAATGGCAACTTCCGCGTTATCTAACATTTTGCCGATTTCCCTTACCGTGGTTTGAAGAATCTCCTCATATTCGGTTGGCGTACTGATCGCGGTAGTTATCCGTGAAATGGATTGTTCGCGATCTGCGCGCAAGCGGGCTTCTTCGTAGAGACGTGCGCTCTCCATTGCGAGGGCAAGGCGCTCGGCGGCAGATTCAATTGTAGAGATTGTGTTCGCGTTATAGTCCTCCTTAAGTTTTACAGTGACAACGCCAATAATTTGCCCGCGCAATTTTATGGGCATGGCAAATGTATTCTGCTTTTCGGAATTTTGATTGCTGCCATTGGAACTGACGGTCGTGCCCGTTGCAAGGACCTGCTTTCCAAGCTCTGGTAATTCAGCGATGGATTGAATTCGGATATTGTCGAAACGATATCCCTTATTACCGCTCTGAACTCCTTCATTAAGCCCTTTCCAACTTTCAAGTGTGTATCTTCCGTATGCGCCTTCAAGTTCATTGAGGTTCTTCTCTACAGTCTGTAGTAACCGTGTGCGCTCTATCGCGCTGGCAAGTTGATCTGCCATGATTTGCAAAATCGCGATCTCCTCGGCAGTAAATGCCTGAGGCTGATCGTTTTGTACATCCAATACACCGATGATCCTGGATTCCACTTTCAACGGTAGTGCCAATTGAGAGCGGCTGTTTGGAAGAAAGAGATTATTAAAGTGGACCGCATCGATACCCTTATTAAGAATAGTCTGTGGCTCGCCACTTGCAGAAACGTGTCCTACAATTCCGACTTCTCCCACGTGCACCCTGTAGTTATTGGCAATCATCCGTCGCCCCGCCTCTGTTGGTGATGCGACAAGTACGGCATATTCATCGTTATTATCCAACAGGAAAATTCCCGCGTGATAAAACTTAAAGCGCTCGAGGATTAAACCTGCAGAACGATTTAACAGTTCATCCAGGTTTCTAGCGTAGGCCGCGTCGCGGACAATTTCAGCAGCCAGACGCAGCCATCTGGTTTGCTTCTCCAGGTCTTGGGTGCGATCAGCCACGCGTTTTTCTAACTCGGTGATCGAACTACTGAGCTGTACGGTCATCCGATTGAACGCGGTAGTTAAAGTTCCAATTTCATCATTGCTTGGTTTTGTATTTACTATACTGGTCAAATCCCCATCGGCAATGGATGCGGCTGCGCTGGTAAGTGTTTGAATTGGCTTAAGCGTACGGCTGGTAAAAACCACAAGGCTCAGACCAGCCAACCCAAGTGCCAGGAGGCTAACTAACGCCGCAAAGATCATGCGACGATTTTGCGTTGCCGAGATATGCGTGTGATCATAAACAATGTCTAAGGTGCCAACGATTCGTCCGGAAAAATCACGCAATGGTGATGTAAGGATAGCGTAGTCTCTTCCAGCAACACTCGGATGTGTGATGGATGTCTCCCCATTCAAAGCACTAACATAACTGGCCGTGGCATTGAAGAGGGAATTATCCTGAGTAGTTGCATAAGGAATCAGACTAGGAATCGGCCCTGGTTCAAGGCTGGTTCCCTGCGTCGGAGTATTAGTAAGGAACTCCTCTAAGAGGAGAATATGCCATTCACCACCGTATTTTTCCTTCAAGACATCAAGAAGGGCATCGTTAAATCCGATTCCAAGCTCCACAGCCCCAATATGTTTTCCCTGATAAAAGATTGGAACTGCGCCTCGTACTCCCAACATTCCATTTTCAGATTCTAAGCCTGCAACAGAGCTTTGTTCAGAATTTGCCAACTGGACAACTGCTAATGTTGCACCAGCATTCTGGTCATTGACATCATTAAGACTAAGGAAGCGCTCTCCATTGGGAAGATGGTATTGATATTGGGTGATGTTATATGTTTTCAGAAGTTCATAGCTCGGAAGAGTGAGAGAAATTAACGTCTGCCGATCTCCTTCTGCAAAAGCTTTCTGTATTTCCGGATTACCTGCGGCTGCCGTTGCCAGTGTCAGAGCAACGTTCTTTTGGTTTTCCAACTCCGCAATAAAAGCATCGCCATAGGAAACCAAATCACCTTCTTCAGCTTCATGATATGTATTATGCAGATTGACATAGCTAAACGCGAAGAGACCTGCCAGCAAGGCAGCAAAAACGACTAAGGCCGGAAGGATCAACTTGCGTGTAAGAACCATAATAATACCCTTTGATTAACCAGCCCTTGTTGCCTTGTCAAACCTGTCGCCTGGGGTCTTATTGCCCTGGATAGTTTCGCTAATAAAGACCGTTGCCTCTTCAACTTCGGGCAGTTGTCCAAGTTCGCGTGCAGCAGTTTGAAGCAGAGTATCTATATCGAGTGATTGTCCAAAGCGCGTTGCAAGCCTGCCGACGGTCTGTTCCTGCTTTGCTCGTTGTGTAGCATTCTCAAGCAGGCGAATATTATCAACTGCCAATCCAATCTGATTGGCGACCTCCAGGATAAAGTCCTCGTCTGATTTATTCCAAACTGCATCTTCCTTGCGCGAAATCGATATGTTTCCAATCTTGTGTCCACGCAAAGTAATTGCAGTTTTGATTACATTTTCGTCCTTGAGAGGTATTTTTTCGGCGCGCAAGCCCAATGGTGTATAGGTGAAGACGCGTCCTTTTTTCTTCAATTCCTGACTCCAAGCTTCGCGGCTGCGGTCAGCTGTCAGAGTTTCAAGTTGCATTACGGCTGCCTGAGATTCATCCAGCAAACGGGCATTTTCAATGGCTACTGCAACCTGGTCTGCAAGTGTTTGCAGGATATCTATATCTTCCGGACTAAATGCCTGTGGTTTATCCGAATGTATATCCAATACCCCCAGCACTTTGTTGCGGACTACCAATGGAAGAGCAGCTTCTGAACGGGTCATTGGGAGATCAGGATTGTTGAATAAAACGGCATCCGTCCCAATGTCGAAAACGATGCGATGTCTCTTCTGTGAAAGCACATATCCAACAATACCCAGCGATCCAACAGCTACCGAATGACTATTTTCGATCATCCGTAAGCCACCTTCAGAGGACGCAGCCTGCAAAACAGCTTCGTCACCTGCCTCATTGATCAGGAATATGCCCGTATGGTAAAAGCCAAATTGGTCGCTCACCAGCCTTACGACAATATCCAGAAGTGAGGCAAGATCATGAACTTCGGCCGTTTGCCTGGCAATGAACGAAGCGGCACGCAGTTGATCTGTCTTTCTTTCAATGTCGGCTGTACGTTCAGCTACCCGCCGCTCCAAATCGTTG
The DNA here is from genome assembly GCA_036741855.1 of Anaerolineales bacterium. GTDB lineage: Bacteria > Chloroflexota > Anaerolineae > Anaerolineales > Villigracilaceae > Defluviilinea. Next base: position 411 of record DAINRK010000359.1, on the reverse strand, counting down.
ATCAAGTCACTCAGATTTGCAGTCATTGAGTTGAAGTCTACAGCAAGTTGTGCTAATTCACGCGTGTGAGGTATTTTCGTAATCCTGTATCCGAAGTCTCCTTTGCTGATTTTTTCAGCGGCATCTCTTAACCCCATGACCGGCTTGGCGAGATAGTTTGCAAAGAAAATAGCAAGGATGACAAGCAAGAATAGCGTGCCGAAGAAAATAGTAATTAGCCTGTTTCGATATGCTTGTTCCTGTGCAAGAATAGTATTGGCAGTTATATCCACTCCTAAGACACCAACTCGTTCTCCCGTCGAGGTAAAGATCGGCGTATATCCCGAAAGAAAAGTTCCATATTCGTCTGAGTAAAAATCTGGCTCAAGCACTGTGTTGGTCATTGAATCGAAATTTTCAACCAGACCAGGA
>DAINRK010000358.1:0-5146 GCA_036741855.1 Anaerolineales bacterium | reverse complement strand
ATCCATGCTGCGGCGCCTCCAAAAGGAAGGAGGGCGGTTGTCGTGCTGGTGATCGGGGTGTATATCACATTCATATCGCGGACCAGTTTCACTTCCGGACTGCCGACGCGGGTATCCAATCCGGGATCTAAGATTACATCCAGCATGAATTGTGGGTCTGCCGCGCCGGGCGATAGCTGCCATACCATCTGAATAAAAAGCGTAGCATTGAACGCGGCAATCAATCCCTGACTGTAACTACTTGGCGTGCCCAGGTTTTGTTGTGCGCTTACATCGTAAAAAGCCATGTCGACCGGATGCCCGATGCAAAACTGATATTCACAGAACAGTCCTGCAAGATCGAATAGAGTGGGGGTTGGAAAAGGGGAGGGGACAGGCAGAGAAGTAGACGTAGGCATGGCTGCCAGCGTCCCTGCAATTGCCTGTTGGGTTTCTACAGCAGCGTTGGGTCGGGGGAAAGAACATGCTGTTACAATAAATACGATTAGATATAAAAAGCGATAACGCATGTGTTCGATTATACAGTTTTTCGGAACAATATTTGCAGCGTGTACGTCATGCAAAATGAAGGAGTAAGAATGAAGAGAGTTTTGTTTATTGTCATACTCTTGGTATTAATGAGTGCCGCTTGCGCGCCAGCCGGACAGCCGACGGAAGAACCTTCGATTCCCAATGAAGATTCAACGCCAACAAGGATACCTGTGGATTTGTCGCCTGCACAACGCGCAGCGCTTACGGCGCTTTCTGAGAAACTAAACTTAACAGCTGACGAAATAACGATAGTCTCCACTGAGGCGGTGACATGGCCCGATGGATGCTTGGGAGTTGTACGTATTGGCATAATGTGCACACAAGCTGAAGTGCCCGGGTTTAAGATTATCCTTGAGGCAGAGGGGACTACGTATGAGTACCATACAAATCAAGATGGAAGCGTTGTCATCCTTGCCGATGGAGCGCAAGCCTCTGGTTCCGTGGAAGAAGCAGTGATCAAGCAATTGGCAGAAAATCTTGGTTTGAAGGAGAGTGATATCTCTGTCGTGAGCAATAAGATTGTCGAATTTAGCGACTCCTGTTTGGGTATTACTATGGAGGGTGTAAAGTGCGCACAAGTAACAATGCCCGGACGTATCATTGTGCTGGAGGCACACGCCGTTCAATATGAATATCACACCAGCGAAAACGCTGATCGTATCCAACCAGCTACGCTTGCACTCACCTGGAAGCGCGAGGGTGGGATCGCTGGCTTTTGTGACAGGTTGACTGTTTTTCTGTCAGGAGAAATTTATGGCAGCCAATGCAAATCGCAGCCTGATGCAACCATGGGAACAATTGCGGATCTGCTCTCGGCGAATGAACAGAAACGATTCAATACATGGATGACTAAATTTGGTGAAGTACACGTGGATGCATCAGACCCCAAAGGCGTTTCAGACCGGATGGAAGTTATTTTAGATCTGTACGGGCTCGGCGCCGGTAAGCCAAACCAGACAGAACAGCAGGCAGTGATTTCTTGGGCACAGGATGTGTTTCAAAAGCTTTATTCCTGAACAAGTTTCATCATTGCCGGCCTGGAGGTTAGGACTTCGGTTTTGCCATTTGTGCACGAATTTGTTTATAGACAAAGGTGACGGAGATTTATCTCCGTCACCTTTGCCATTTTGCTTGTAAATCCCACTTAGTAGTTTTCCAGTCTAGTGACCATTCCCGCTTTCAATCAGACCATCATAGATCGTAGAGTCTGCTTCACCTTCCACATGAAGCGCTCCCCAGGCGCCCCGATCCACTCTTGCAAGCGCGTGATCCACGAGGACAAAATTTCCCGGATAATCAACTTTGAATTCAACCATGACTGCTCCGCCTGCGGGAATAAGCGTGGTTTGCAAGTTCTGCGCCGGAGGAGTCATCAGGTCGCCTTCGCGATAAACACGGTCAAATATTTCACCGATGACATGGAAATTCGAGGTGAGATTGACGCCTCCATTGCCGACGTACATGCGCACCGTTTCGCCGACATTGGCACTCATATTACCTACCAACGCTCCAGTCTTTCCGTTGAAGACCACATATTGCGGCGTGCCGTTCAGGTAACCTTGTGTATCGAAGAGTTGCAGGCCCGCCCTACCCAAGCTGCCTTCGCTGTAGAACTCGCCTTGCATCACATAGAATTCCTTATCTACCGCAGGAAGTCCACCTTTTGGCTCGACGAGGATCAATCCGTACATGCCATGGGTCATGTGCAGACCTGGATTGCCGAATGCACAGTGATAGACAAACAGCCCGGCGTTCAATGCTTTGAATGTAAAGGTCTTGCTTTCGCCTGGCGCCACGATGGTTGCTGCCGCGCCCCCGCCAGGACCTGTGACGGCATGGAAATCAACATTATGCGGATGCAGGCTGGTCTCATCGTTGTGAATCATCACGCGGACGGTATCGCCTTCGCGCACCCGGATGAATGGACCTGGCACAGTGCCATCGAATGTCCAATAGTTGATGGTGGATCCGTCAGCGACTTCAGCAATCACTTCCTTTGTAGTGAGGTGTACATCAACCACGCCGTCTTCTGAGTACACAACCGTTGCAGGAACGTCGGTTGGGTTGCGCGCGATATTGTCCACTCGTTCAAAATTATCAAAATTCTGGAAGAAGTGAAATACATTTTTGAAAGGCAAATCCGGGCTTTCTCCTGGTCCGAAAGAGTGCAGGGACATTGGATAGGCTAGTTTGTTCGGGACGCCATTGGGTATATAAAACGCAATCGAAACGCCAATAAAGACGATGGCGAGAACAGCAGTGACCTTCCAAGAGTGAATACGGCGAAGCACCATCACGATGAAGATCCCTGCAAAGACGTAGGCAATAATCAGCCCAAAGGCTTCGACGAGGTATTGCCAGAGATATGAAATTAGTTCCATGTTTTCTCCTTGTCAGGCTGAAATGCCCAACGAAATTTAATCTGGTCTACTTTGAAAATTATAGGCATCTATTGTTCTATCTCCAGTGACGATTGTCACCTAATTGGGTGGGATTTGTCCCAATTACTGTCTTCCTCCTTAAAATTTTGAAATGTTTTATTGATCGCAGCCTGCTGCATCTCATGGACAAACGTTTCTGTGTCCAGGCTGTAAACGTTTGCTACATCTCTTAGGCTGCAAAAGCGCGCCATATAGCAGCCGAGGCATAGAGTTCTTTTTTCAAGAAAGACCTGGCTAGTCCCGGGATGTCTTTGAAGGACCTCGGATACTGTCGAGCTCTTTGTGATCTGTCGCGGTTCCATCATGGACATAGAATATCCATTTTCCCCAAATCTGTCTTTGCGCTGGCGCAAATAACGAAACAGGACGGGGAGGCCGTCCTGTTCTAGTCAGATTGCTCTGCGATTTTTACGAGTTCATGCGGATTTTTGATCCTGATCCTTTCGCGTCCCGCCTCAATGAAACCCAATTTCTCCCAGTCGCTCAACGTGCGGCTGACTGTAAAGAGAGTCGTTCCCGTCATCTCTGCCAGGTCCTGGCGACTGAATAATAATTCCACTATTGTAGTTTCCTGTTCAACACGCTCGCCGATCTGCGAAGCCAGCCGTAGGAGGGTGCGTGCAATCCGTTGTTCGACCCGTTCCGTTGCCAATTCACGATAGCGGGCCTGAATATCCTGAATGAGTCCGGTCATCAGGCGCGTAAGCCCAACAGCCAGATAGGGACGGGTTTGCATCATTTCGTTCAAGAATTCACTTTTTATAAGCAGTGCAGCACTGTCTTGAATGGCTTGTGCGCTGGCCGGATATGTGGCATCTTTTCGCACCGCTCCCAGCGCGGCAAACATTTCCCAGGGCAGGATCGTTCGGATGTTCACTTGTTTGCCGCTCGGATTGGATTGAAGCAGCTTTACCTGACCGCTGGTTAGTACATAGACATACTCGGCTGCGTCACCCTGAAAAAAGAAAAACTCGCCTTCCTCGATGGATCGCGCAAAACTATTCTGAGCAATAACCTTCAGGTCATTGTCTGTTGCCTCTTCAAAGACACTTACTTGCCTTAAGTCATTTGGCGAAAAGCCCATGACGTCATTTTACTTCATCCCTTGACAGGCCTGCTCATAAGGTTTATAGTAGCCCTACCCCCCTGGGGGGGGTAGCACGTAGACGCTGGCTTCAACTAATGAACAGAGGCATTTATGGAAAACGAAAACACACTCCGTCGATTAAAGACTATTGAAGGACACTTGCGTGGTGTAATCCGAATGGTGGAAGAGGATACCTATTGCATCGATGTCATCCGCCAGATTCAGGCAATTGATGCTGCGCTGAACAAGGTCAGCACACAGATTCTGGAGAACCATCTAAATTCCTGCGTTATTACCGCCATAAAAGGGAACAATCCCAAGGAACGCGAGAGAGTATTGAAAGAGATCACTGAAGTATTTGAGATGTCCGCCAAGGTTTGAGATTGTTCAGGAGCTTTGATGGATAAAAAAGTGTTGCTTGGTCTCGTTTTTGTTCTCTTACTGTCAGCTTGCGGGGGAACAGCACCTTCGACAACAGAAATTATCATGGAAGCCACAGATTTTGCCTATAGTCCCTTATCAATTACTGTTGCTGCAGGCCAGCCTGTCACCTTGACACTTAAAAATGCCGGGAAAGTGGAACATGATTTTGTAGTTGAGAAAATAAAATTGACGGATGTCCATGCAAGCAATAGCGAACCCGCTGAGCACCATCAAATGGGGCATGAGTCTGATTATGATTTGCATTTCTTCGCTAAGGCGGGAGAAACGGCTTCCCTGCAATTCACCGCAATAGAACCCGGAACCTATGAAATCTTTTGTTCCATCGAAGGACATAAGGAAGCTGGAATGATCGGTAAGTTGATTGTTGCAGCTACAGAATAGAAATTAAATTTGATGATAAAGGAGAAAACCATGACAACAGTAACGTACACCGTCCCAGCGATGCATTGCGATAACTGCACTCGTACAATCGAATTGGAAGTGGGAGAACTGCAAGGTGTTCAATCTGTTAAAGCAGATTTGGACACGAAGAAAGTTAAGGTTACATTTGATACCCCTGCGAGCGAACAAACGATCAAGGCTTTATTGGCTGAGATTAATTATCCTGCTGAAGGCCTGATTACCCTGTAGTTTTAGATCCAAG
>DAINRK010000357.1:0-5182 GCA_036741855.1 Anaerolineales bacterium | reverse complement strand
CGAACCGCGAACCACGTAAATCACCTTATCGTAGGAATGCTTGTGCGCGGAATATACATCATGTGGTCCGTTTGACCATTGATATGGACTCAAGCCTTCTTCGGCGCAGAGGTTTATCAGCGCGGATTCCGTTAGGGGAGCGGAATCAGCCCAGGGTGTGACAAGAAGCCTTTTCATCCCGCTCTACGATTTCTCCATCAACTCAATCCGATTTCCAAACGGGTCGAAGATATGCGCGCGGTGGTATCCATCCAGAGGCGGTTGGGTTGTGTCTGTCTCGAACCCTGCACTCTGTGCTTTTGTAATTAGCGCATCAAGATCGTTTACAACAAATGCGGGATGTGCTTTGCGCGCGGGGCGAAAATCCTGCTCGACACCCAGATGTAGTTGAACATTTTCCGATTGGAACCACGCACCGCCGCGTTTTGCAAGCTCTGCAGGTTTGGGGATTTCAGTGAAGCCGAGAATGTTTACATAAAAGCCACGCGCTCTATCTTCCTCCCCCAATGGCATGGCAATTTGAACGTGGTCAATGGAAAGGATTTTCATAATATTTTATGTCATTGCGAGGAGCCGTTCTTGGGCGACGAAGCAATCTCCTCTTTGATTAAGGGATTGCTTCGCCTTCAGCACACAATGACATGCGTTATGGTTCTATTGGATACCCTGCATCTATCCAAGCCTGTAAACCACCAAGGATGGGAGTGGCGCGGGCATAACCGTTATGCAAAAGGAGGAACGCCGCACGGGCGCTCGTGTGCTCATTGGGTCAGGTACAGTAGGTAATGATCCATTGATCTTTAGGGAGATCGATATTTTCGATATCCGTTTCAAACGCGCCCAGCGGAATAAAAAGCGAACCTGCGACATGACTTGCATCATAGGCAGACTGACTTCGCACATCTACAATGATTGCCGCGCCGCTATCGACTGCAGCTTTGGCTTCCTCTACTGTTACGCGCGGAACAGCGGCTTCCGTTTGCGGGAGATCCCCTTGTGATTGCGTGAAAACAGGCTCAATAATTTGAGTCGGCACGCTCTCCTGTGTAGGTAGGGGTAAAAGCGCGTTACAAGCAAGGGTAACCAGGGCAAGGACAGCAACGGAAAGGAAAATATTTCTTTGTCTGTTGGACATAATTTTTCCTCTAAAGGTTCATCGCGCAGTGCGGGAGGAACCGAGCCATTTATATTTCACAAAATCGATCAATGCGTTTGCCGATGATGGCAAGGCTGTCTTCCCAGAATTTGCGTTTCGTGATGTCAATATCAAAGCGTTTGGCCAGTTTTGCAGCAGTATCTTCCCCAGTGGATGCAAGCAGGTCCTTATAATCTGCTACGAATTCATCGCCACGCCGTTGGTAGATAGCATATAAGCCAGTCCCAAACAAAAGCCCGAAGGCGTAGGGGAAGTTATAGAATGGGAAGCCAGAGGAATAATAATGCGGCTTCCACGTCCACATGAATTTCTGGAGGTAGCGTTCATCGAGACCCTCACCATAGGTAGCTTTCTGCGCGCGTTCCATGATGTCGTTGAAATCATCTGCGGAAAGTTCTGCCTGTTCGCGGCGCTCCAGCACTTCCTTCTCGAAAAGATAGCGTGAATAGATATCCACGATCACTTGCGCGGCACCCTGGATCTGCGCTTCGAGCACAGCCAGTTCTTCCTGTGGATCCGTGGTCGTGGCAAGCACCGCTTCTGTGATAATCGTTTCACACAGGATGGATGCAGTCTCTGCCAGCGTCATCGGCGTGTTTTGCTGCAGTTCGGTCTTCCCTGCTCCGTAGGCACAATAGTTGTGGAAGGCATGCCCCAATTCGTGTGCCAAAGTGCTTATTCCATCGAATGAGCCATCATAATTGGAAAGGATACGGCTTTCCTTCACAGCCGGCACGCCCATACAGAACGCGCCGCCGCGTTTTCCTTCACGCTGTTCGGCATCGATCCAATTCTTATCGAATGCGGTCTCTGTCATCTTGCGCAGGTCTGGTGAAAACTTCCCAAAATAATTGAGGATAAAATCGCGGGCTTCATCGAACGAATAAACTTTATCCGTTTTTCCCAGAGGTGCGAAGACATCCCACCAGGCGAGTTTCTCCTTGCCCAGTTTCTTTGCCTTGGCATTGAAATATTTGCGGAACATGGGGAAAGAATCTTTCATCGCGCCCATCATCGCTTCGAGCGTCTTGCGATCAATGCGCGCCGAGTCGATGGCTGAATGTAACGCGTCCTTACGTCCACGCTTCTTATAGAGAACGTTCGTCTCACCCTTAACTCCATTCAGGCATGCTGCCAGAGTCTCCTTAACCTCCTCCCAGGCTTTGTTCTCCGCATCATACGCGCGGTGACGCGTCTCTTCATCCGGGTGTGAGTGCAGGTTGATGAGCGCGGGCATGGGCAACTTTTCGGTCTTGCCGTCCAATTCAAAGTCCACGGAAAGCTGCGAGGTGACTGTCCCCTGAAGTTTGCCGAACGCGTTGCCTCCACTCAGGGATAGTTCCGCCGCGAGCACTTCTTCCGCCTCGCTCATCATATATTTGGCTTGATCGTGAGTCTCTTTGAGTGTGAAGGCGTGTGATTTTGCAGATGGGTTCTTATCAATCGCTTTATCAAGCTTATCGCCCAATTTGCCGATCCAGGCACGGAACTGTGTATTGAGCTTGCTCTGCTGCACCTGTGCCTGTTCGAATTCAGAATACACGCGCATGGCAGTTTTATCTTTCGAGTTGGTGCTAATAAAGGAATATATATACGCTTCGATGGTCCCCGAGAGTTCGGCAATGTCATTGAACTGATCGACCGATTTCCCAAGCAGAGCACCCAGTTCCTTCGCAGATGTCTTTCCGTTGGATTTGCTGATCTTGCTTTTGTAGAATTTTTCGAGTTTATTTAAAAGGCTCTTGTATTCCTTAACGGCATTATTGAACTCCTTCGATTCGAGCGAAGGATAGACGTTTGTCAGATCCCAGCGCGGGGCAGAGATGGTCATAAATTGGCTCCTTCAATTGAGATAAAGCAAGTATATCAAATTCCAAATATGCTCTCTGCGCCTGAGACAGGGGGTTTGGGAGTAACTAACGGCAGATGAAAGTTGGGACGTTTGATTCCCTCAATATATAGTCCAAGGTTCCGCCTGCGACCACTTCTCGAATGACAGACCTGCCATATGTACCCATCAAGACCAGGTCAGCCTGTCGCTCATCAATTGTGCGTTTGAGATGGGCTTTCGAATCCACCTCGCTCAAGATGTATTCAGCCTCCACCTCATGGATTTCAAGATATCGCTTTACATAATCCTGAACCTCTGGCTTGATTCTCGTTCCATCCAGTGCCGTGAATACGATCAATTCAGTTTTCCACATCTCAGCCAGATAGGTCGCAACAAATAATGCTTCCTTTGCGCGCTCGCTTCCATCATATGCCAGCAATGCCTTTTTGAAGTGTGTGGCCCTTTCAGGTACCCCCAGTATGGGGCGCGATGAATTGACGAGGATCGTGCGAAAGGGTGATCTCAACGAGGATATCCCTCCCATGGGGGGATGGACGATCTTCAACACGATCAGGTCAGTCATCGTTGCGCGTTCGGAGATCTTTTTTGTGATCTCGCCAGCTTCGATAATAAGTTTTCCGTTTACACCAGCATCCGCGCAGATTTGATTGAATTGTGTTTGCACAGCCAGTGTGCCTGCACTTTCCACTTTCTCATTTGAGTCAACGACATGTAAACCATGGATCCTTGCCTCTTCCCTTTGCGCAATGAGGATGGCTTGCTCCAGCGAATCCCAACTTTCTGCATCACCACTCAACGGGACGAGAATATCCATGAAGAGATGATCGGTGTACCGTGTGGCGGTGCGTGCTTTGCGCCAACTGCCAGGCTCGGACTTAACGCTTCTTTCCAGGATCAAATCTGTTGCCGCAATATCAGACTGGATCTCCCATCCCTGTTCTTTCTCCAACGTGGTGCGGTTCTCCGCGATCCAAATGTACAGGTCGGTGATGGTACGGTTGGGGAACCAGCGCAACAGCCCGCGATCGCGAATGGCTTCAGCGAGAGGAATGTAAATGTTGTCGTACCAGGCCTCCACTGCGTCCTGAAGCGAAGCGTTCAGTTTTTGATCTTCCACCATAATGAACTTTTGCAGGTAAATCTGTGACATTAATTTTTCATACTGCCCGGGGATCGAGACACTTAAATCCACATTGGGACGCAGATCCATAATGCGAGTGTCCTCCAAAAATTCTGCATATTCGGCTTTGATGATCAGGTCATCTGGTTGAACATCCGGCGTGAGCGGTACATTCGTCCTGACCTCAATGACGCGCGCCTCAATGGATGTAAATCCCTCCTGCTTCGCGATGGAGACGCGATGATTGCCATCCATCACAAAATAGACTTCACCAACTTTGTATACCTCAATGGGAGGCAAACCCGCGCCATCTTCCATAGCGGCTTTCACATTCGCCCAGCGCTGCTTATCGACCATGCTTCGAGGTAGGAAGGCGCGCGTGAAGTCTGTATCACGCCCAACGCTTCCCACGATTGCGTCAATGGGGATATGTTGGACACCGCGTTCGGTGCGAATACGCAGTTTGAGTTTCTCGGCCACCTCATCATAAGAGAGAAGCTGAGTTGACTTACCACTGAAGCGGGCCAAAATTTCCTGTACCGAAGCGCGCTGCCGCGCCGCCTGGAAATCGCGAATCGCCATTTGAACCCTGAGTTGATTAGGAGACACTTATTCCTCCAATGCGAGAGCAATCGCCTGCTCGACTGTCATTGTACGCCCTTCTGCTGAGAGACGTGTAAATTCAGTATCATCAATTTTGGAATGAATGACCGTCAAATCTCTTTCAACTGAAGCCTGCTCCACAGGCCGGCGAGGATTGCCTGTCTGCTCGCGCATCCTATCCGACCAGCCAAAAAGCCGAGCGGCGCGTTCGGGTTGATTTTGATTTACGTGGAGGCTGGCCTGTCCTTCGATCGCATAAATTAAGGCGTCCACAATATTTGCTTTTTGACTTTGTTGTATGCCAAGCGCGAACGATTCTTTTGCCTTTAGGATATCACCCTGTCGCAATAAGGCGTACCCTATGTGAACATAAGTCCAAAGTTTTTCATAAGGATACCCGAATTTCTCATTCAATTGAAGCGACTCTCTAAAACGTATAATTGCCTCTTGG
>DAINRK010000356.1:0-5207 GCA_036741855.1 Anaerolineales bacterium | reverse complement strand
GACGTGAGTTCAGGACCGAATGGACAGATGTCGATCCTTGGTCAGGTGGCCGCTGACGATCAGGATCAGTGGACAGGAGCAAACGTTGAACTACAGCAAGTAGACATTCCGCCCCTTACCACCTCTTTGGACGATTTGGGAGCCTTTCGTTTTGAGGCGGTTCGTCCGGGGGCGACAAAATTTATTATTACATCAACTGATAGCGTTGTAATAGAAACTCCGGAGATCAATCTACCTACCTGAAAGAGTTTTATGAAAATCTTAATGGAAGAGGATGGGTATTTGAAAAGTTGGCTGGCGGATGAACTTCCGCCTGATTTGCTTTTAACGTCGCTACCTGATGAGTTTGCAAAGGAAGTCGTTGAACGTCTCGAAAAGGAATTCGAACGGTATCGGTATATTGACGCCAACCGTTCGCTCAAATATGCTGAGCGGATTATTGCAATTGGACAGGCTCGGAACGATACAAGCCAAATTACATCGGGAATTATTCACCAGGCTGATTGCATCAGGGTTTTGGGCAATATGGAAAAAGCTTGGGACCTCTATGAGCAAGCAGGTGTTATGTTTCAGGCGGCTGGTGATGAAGTTGGCTGGGCACGTACCCGTATTGGTCATTTATATCTTGGTCCTAAGCTTAACCGCATCCCCATAACACTTGCAGACGCTGAACGAGCACGCGTCATCTTTACCAGCTATGGGGAATACGATAAACTGCTGCGGCTAGATTGGCAGACAGCTCTTGTTTATAACTATCTAGGAGAACAGCATCGAGCACTTGAATTGTTCACCACAGCTCTTGCCATTGCAGAGGATCTTGGTGAGGCTGGCCAGCCTTATATCGGCCCCTTATTTATGAATACAGGTCTTACTTATTATGCACTTGGTGATCTTCATAAGGCTTTAGCATATTATGAACGCGCGCGTGAGTTGATGATTGCTCGAAATGAGACTCTGAATATTGCCACGGCTGAGGCAAATATTGCAGAAATTGCTCAAGCACAGGGTCACCATCGACGCGCTCTTATGTTATTACGTGGTGTGCTGGACATGGTAACCAGTGAGTCTCCTTTCGAAGCGGCGATGACCAAACAACATATGGTCGAGTGTTATCTATCACTCAATCGCTATATCGAGGCTCGTGATCTTGCTCAAGAAGTAATCCAAGATTGCCGCAAATTCAACGCCGCTTATGAGGTTGCCAAGACCCTGCTACTTTTGGTAACGGCTGAGGCTGCGCTGGGCAATTTTGGCCCCGCTTGCACAGCACTGGCGGAGGCTGAACCAATATTTACTTCCTTGGACGCGAAAAATTGGGTAGCGATGGTTCGACTCTGGCGTGGTCGTATAGCGTTCAAGCAAGGCAATGCAAGAGGTGCCTATCAGGAATCAAGTTCGGCACAAGTTGCTTTCGAGGCGGATGGACAACAAGTCAATGATGCAATTGCAACCTTGTTGCAAGGGGAGGCACTGTTTGCATTGAGCGAATTGAACGCGGCTGCAGATGCAGGTCATAAGGCGTTAGGTGTAGCTCAATTCTACAATGTCCCCTCTCTACGCTATGCTGCTCATCTTTTGCTTGGCCAAATTGCCGAAGCCCAAGGTGCGAATATACGTGCGACCCGCTACTACAAGGCAGCCGCTGCAACTATTGAACGTTTGCAGCGCGGATTGACAATCACACTTCGTTCCGGATTTCTGGAAGACAAGGGGGAGGCAATGCGTGCTCTGATCTCACTGCATCTCCGGTCTGGCAATATTGGAAGTGCCTTCGAAGCATTAGAACGTGCCAAATCACAAATATGGCTGGGCTATCTGATCAACCGTGAGCATTTGCATTGGGCACAGGATGATTCCGGCAGTAAGGCTCTAATTGAGGAACTCGATCATTTGCGAGCTGAGCATCAATGGTTTTATCGACTGGCGCACGATCCGCCCAAAGATACGGAAATTCCCAATGTTGTTCCATTGGAACAAGCGCTGGCGGAAGTCGCAGTGCGGGAACAACGTATGCGCGCTATCACCGAGCAATTGTATTTACAAAGTGATGGTCAATGGGATGCCCAAGCTCCGGTGTTGTCTGTGGGAGAAATTCAGCATGGGCTTGATGAGGGAACCCTGCTGATCGAATATTATCACGACGGTGAGCAGCTATGGGCCTTTACGCTCGATAAACAAGCTGTCAGAGCCCATCGCCTGCCGCTGACGATAGGAGATCTAGGTCAGTTAATTCGTCTGGTGCGGAATAATTTCTCTCCTGCGCTAAAGGTTGATTCCAATTCTGTTGCCTCTCGCGCCCTCACTAAGCAGGCACAAAAATTATTGGGGCGTTTGTATACAATGCTCATCGAACCACTTGGGATCGAGAAAAATGGCCCAAGCAAATTGATCATCGTCCCCTATGGTGCATTGCATACGCTACCTTTTCAATTGCTGTACGATGGCTCAACATATTTGATTGAACGGTACGAGGTTGTCAATCTGCCCGCGGCTGGACTGGTGACCAGGCATGGTCCAAAACGCGTGCCTGGCGCTCTCGTCCTGGCACACTCATGGGAGGGCCGGCTTCCTGATACTCATCCCGAAGCCGAGTTTGTGCATCAATGCTTTGGCGGTCAATTGTCTGTGGATGATGCTGTAAGGCGGACTGTTCTACGGTGTGCACCGAGGCAAATCTTGCACATCGCCGCACATGGGGAGTTCCGGCTCGATCAGCCAGACATGTCCTACATTCAATTTGCGGATGGTCAGCTGTATGCCGACGATGTGCTGCAACATGATTTGAGTTATGAGTTGGTCACGTTGAGCGCATGTGAAACGGGGCAGGCGAACGTGGCGGCAGACGAAGAATTGATTGGCTTGGGACGCGGCTTCTTGTACGCTGGTGCTGGAGCAGTGATCCTTAGTCTGTGGGGGGTAACTGATAGCTCGACCACCAATCTCATGAAGCGGATGTACACCGCCTTGAGCAGAGGCGAATCCAAATCAGTTTCTCTGCGTCACGCGCAGGTATCAATCTTGGCTAAAAACCGGAATCTTCATCCGGCCTACTGGGGAGCTTTTCAGCTTATCGGCGATGATAGCCCCCTGTCAATAACATTGAATTGAACTTATTTAAGAAGGGAGCATAATAATGAGTGACAATTTAGCACAAATACTTAGAAGGCTTTGGGAATTGCTAGCAAGTTTCCTTGCTACACTTTGGAAGTGGCTGACAGGCCGTCAGAATGAGGAACACGCTGAACACGAATTAGAATACTTCCTGCCAGGCGAAGTCATCCTGCATTTTGAGCATCCAATCGGTTTTACCCAGGAACAACTAGCAACGGCAATTGGAAGCTTCCTCATACAGCAAGACTCTGATCGGCCATGGAAAAGCCTACTTACACCGCCAAAGCCGGAGGAAATCCTGATCTTTCCACTACAGAACGATGCAGGCTCCTTGCTTTCCATCGCTCCCGTTCGGCTTAAGAATGAAAAGGCGAGCCAGGAAGATCTGGTCCAACTACTCCTCACCATAAATACTGCCCTATCTCAGGGTCCAATGACCATCTTGGGTGCTCTCACTCTCAACTCTGTCGCTCCTGATTGGTTAATCAGCAATGCGTCTCATGGTATTCCTCCTCCTACTCCAGGTTCTTGGCCGGTTGAAGAAGAAGATATTCCGAAAGAGGCCGATTGGAAGTTTCAGCTAAGGGATAAGCAAACGACATCTCCCTTGCCATTTGCGGCAGAGAAGGGAGAAAAAATACACGTTGCAATTCTTGATACATCTCCTACTGCCACTCATCTCGATGAGGCTTACGAGAAATGGCGCTCCAACCATGGCTTGTTGGAAAGTTTATGGGGGTCTAACCGCAAACTGGATTTGCATACGAAAATCGATGGTGAGCTTGAATTGACGGACTATAGCGTGGTAGGACATGGCTATTTCATGCCGGATCACGGCTTGTACGCCGCGGGTATCATCAACACCATTGCACCAGAAGCTAGACTACATTTGGTTAAGATATTTACTTCCTATGGGTGTAGTAGTATGAAAACTATCACCCAGGGAATAATAGAAGTGCTTCGGAATCCAGAGATTGGACGTCCACTCATCGTCAACTGCAGTTTCGGACTGAGCAAAGACGATAAATCTCATCTCCCAGAAGAAATTCACAAGATGATCACGGCATTGCAGGGGATTTTTGACCGGCTCACAAAAGAGAAAGATATACTTGTTGTAGCGGCCGCAGGCAATAAAATCGAAGATGTGGGAAGACACCCCGCGAGCTACCCAGCTGCCTTTGATAAAGTGATTGGAGTTGGAGCGTTGTCTAAGCAGTCGTCTACGACCACTCGTGAGTCCTATGAGGCTGCCACCTATTCCAATCTGGCTGACGATCCCCCAAGTGATGGCTATATGGTGTTCGGAGGAGAGCCAGGACGAAGGAAGGGTGTGCTGGGCATTTATACAACTGAGCTTCCTGTCTATGCCGAAGGCTGTTTGTCATTTTTACTGCGAATTTTCACCGGCAGAGGTTTGGGTGGCTGGGCGGGACCGGGTCATCTACCCCCAAGACCGCGTGCACTCACAATTGACTACATTCGGTATGAACGCAACAATACTGGCTGGGCCTGGTGGGCTGGTACGTCATTCGCCGCTCCTGTTATCAGCGGAATCCTGGCGAATTGGTGGAGTCAACAGGTCAGTGCCAAGGTACCAGTCACACTGGATGAGGCTAGACAGGCCCTGAATGACCTGAGTCAGACGACCACCACAGATAAGAACGAGAAGGTAATCTTTGTAATGCAGGGATAGCTCGATACTTAGTATCTATATGAAAAGAGATGATCAGTTGGAAATCTGGTTAGCGGATAATATTCCGCCTGATTTGCTTTTAACTCCTCTTTCAGAAGCAGCGGCGAAAGAAGTTGTCGAGCGCCTCAAGCAAGAGGCGGATCGACATTGGTCGATTGATCCGAATCTTTCGCTTGAATTCGCCAATCGAATTATTGCAATTGGGAAACAACAGAACAACTCTTCTCATATCGCGCTGGGATTAATGGCGCGAGGCGATGCACTTAAATGTTTGGGAAATTTCCAAGAAGCCTGGGAAGCGCTCGAGGAAGCAAGCAAGATATTCAAAAATATTAGAGATGAAGTTGGCTGGGCGCGTACTCGAATTGGTCGCCTTCCTTTAAGTCCAATGCTTAATCGCGTT
>DAINRK010000355.1:0-5209 GCA_036741855.1 Anaerolineales bacterium | reverse complement strand
AATCTGCAGTTTTCCATCAGAAACAAGAACACGATCCATTCATCAATTGAACATCATCAGGATTGTCAGTCAATTCCATACGGAGTTTCTGCTCTTTTTCAACCCGTTTGAGCAATTCATCTCGCAATTGATCATTCATGAATTACCTTACAACTTACGGAATAACCGTATTAGTAGGCCAGGGTGTGTAAGTGGGCGCGATGGGAAGCGGCACTTGTGTCGCGATTGTTGTCGTTGGTATTGGGGCAGGCAACGTAGGCTGAAAAAGCGGAGTCTGTGTGAAGAGCGGCGGAATGTTCGAGGTTTGTGTCACTGTCGGGTTTGCATTTCGCCGCAATAGGCCTAAGGCTAGGACGGAACCGACGACCACAATAAACAACACCCCTACTACACCTCCAATCACCCAGGGAAGCCACCCCGAATCTCTTCCGGCGGTGAGTTTAAAGTTGGAAGGCACTGAGATCAAAATGACTGTAGTGTTGTCATGCCCACCTCGTGAGTTCGCGAGTTCCACTAACGCCCGCGAGGCTTCCTTCAAACTGGATTTGGAGCGGACAACCTCAAGAATCTCGTCATTCCAGACCAGGTCAGTCAGGCCGTCCGTGCATAAAAGCAGAACATCATTGGGTAACAATTGAACCCCCTGATTGGTCTCCGCATGATGATCGTTTTCTCCATCAAACCACTTCAGGCGAAAGTCAGGTTCAGGAGGTTCGGCCGAACCAAGATAACGACGAATGACATGCACATTTGGGTGTGTCCGCGCTTGTTCAGGCGTGAGAATACCTTTTTCCATGGCCTCCTGCACCCAGGTATGATCAGTCGTTAATTGCTGAATGCGCCCGGCGCGCATCAAATAAATACGAGAGTCTCCCACATAGGCCGTATGAAGTTGATCGCCGACGATCCAGGCAGTGGCGCAAGTTGCGCCCATGCCTCTTAAGTCCTCATTAGACGCGGCGTGCGCAGCAACGGCATCGCTGGCTTCGGTTACGGCATCTTCAATTGTTCTACGGATATGCCGCCCATCGCTTTTTGCGACAGCCTGCATAATGTGATTGACCGCAAGTTCGGCAGCCACCTCACCACCGCGATGTCCACCGATGCCATCTGCGAGCACAGCGAAAAGCACAGGCATCCTATTATGATCATCCAACTGGAACGATGCCACAGCATACCGGTCTTCATTGTTCTTGCCAGTCATACCAGGATGCGAAAGGGCTTCAACGTTCAAATGGGAACGTACAGTACGGATCATATTTAGGCTTGTTTCTTTGAGATGACCCTCGGCTCAGACTGTGCTGGAGGCCGACTCAGATCAAAGCGATAGACCAACTGACCAAAGTGGATTCGATCCCCATGCACCAGACGACGGCCCTCGTGCATAACAGGTTCATAATTCACCCATGTCCCTGCAACAGAGCCATGGTCATAAATGATAAAGACTCCATCATCTGTCTGTTTAATGCGGGCATGCAACGGCGAAATAGACGCGTCGTCGAGCACGCGTTTCGATTGAACGGGGTCCGTACCAAACGTCATATCCTTTTCCATCACTGGGATGGGTGAAACACTGGCTGGCTCACCGCCATTAGTCAGACGGATAAGATAGGCTGGAGCTTCGACCACCCGCGCAGCTTTGGGCTGCAACCAGCCCGTGCGGCGTGGTTCCGTCTTTGATCTCTTTGTAGCCGAAATGGGTGGCTCAGTCAATGAGCCAACGGGTTGTGTAAGCGGGTCTTCAAAACGTTTACGAGTTTCGCGGCGATCGCGAGTGGATGCACCACTTGCACGTCCACGCAGAAGGATGCCAAGCAAAGCAAGCCCTGCCAGTCCAATGGCACCAAATACCACATACGAACGATAACGCGCAAGCATTGCCTGTATGCCTCTAGGCGGTTGGATAACTGTTAATGTAACTGGAATCCCCATGCTTGACTTGGTCAGACCAAGCACATCCTCTGCTTCCACAATAATCTCATGCTGGTTGCTCGCATCATAGGCGCTCAAATCCCAGACGAAATTTTCAAATGGTACTGAGGTGTTTTCCATCACGACCTGACCATCCACATAGAGGGCGGTGCGCTTCAGTTCGCGTTCATGTCCATCGGGGAATTCAACAATGATCTCTATTATCTGATGAGACGGCACCAACGCCTCGGCATTATACGGATCTTCTTCGGAAGGCTGACGAGTAATTTGTAGTGGTGGCGAAATAAAGATTGGGTTTGGCGGCTGGATGTCTATATTGAAGGTTTTATCCAAGGCAGGAATCTTTCCCTCTGGCGCTTCAACATATAGACCAAGTGTATGATCGCCTGCAGTTGTAAGCGATGATGTATAAGTCAGATTGTAAATATGTCGAAGGGGAGCAAAGAATTGATTCGGGTCCGGGAAGGGCTCGATTCCTGAAAATGCAAAGAATGAGCCGTTTGTTTGTAGAGCAAGTGACTTAAACGCATTCGCGCTGGCTGTGACAGAATATTCCGGTGCATCCACAAACCAAACGAAGACGCGAACTTTCGAATCGATGGCGCGCTGGATGAGTGGAGCAATGGTATTATCAATATTAGGGTCGTCCATGTGCGGGGTGATCAAGAGGATGGCGCGCTTCATACCAGGTTGTGGCGCCGGCGCGGTGACTGTATCCAGAGCAATCGCAAGAGTCTGCAAATTGGGAGTCGTGCTGCGAAAATCTGGTTTGAATGAACCAAGACTTACGAACCAGTCGTTTGCAATTGCGTGGCTGATGAGCGAGCCTGATAACGAGACCAGACTAAAATCATCACGTGAATCGGCGGGCTGTGAACCCGCCCACCTGCCTAACATGTCGACTACATAGGAAAAGCGAGGGACAGCGTTTCCATCACGTACTGCCAGCGCGGGACCTGGATTAATCGCGACGACGATCTGTACGGGCACAGTAGACTCAGTGACTGTCTTAGTATCCCGTTGCCCTCCATCCTCGTAAACAGCGAAGTCAGATGGTTGAAGACCTGTTATGAACTCACCGTTTGCATTGTAAACATCCACGAGAGCAGAGATTTGTGGAAAGTTCTGAGAGTCTACGGCGGCGATGTCTGCGTAGGCAGCAGTCTGGGCGCGGACAAATGCTTGGGGCGCGGCGAGTAGGCCTATGGTTAGAATGAATACAAGGAGTTTACTCATTCGCCTCAGGAAGTACAACGGGCTCGGTAACCTGCGGTTTCGTCAAACGTATATAGGTCAACGTCCAAGCGGATTCGGTGTATGCAATCGCAATGCCGTTAAGTAATAGTGAGATCGGGATATAAAGACAGATGCATACACCGGCAATTGCCAGTGGAGTCCAGTTCTGTGCTTCACCCGCAGCAAAGGCAATGGCAGCTGGAACTGCTACAACAAAAATCGGAATGGCAATGATGAAGCCGACGACGAAGCTAATAACCGTGAGAATAATTGCCATAATAATGATGGGGCCGAGATTTTTTCGGAACACATCCCATCCACGGCTAATAGCGGGCATGACGCTCATCTCTTCTAGAACGATGGCGTTCTCTGCCTGACGAGCGATCATACCAATGACAAACATCACGGGAATGAGCAGGCAGAAACAGCCGATGAGGAGAGGAAGCATTGCCAACCCAAAGGCGGGCGTCGGGTCATTTCCACTACTGACACTGAGAGGCACAATAAATAAGAGCAGACCTATGACCACCACTACAATCGCAACAAGGACAGGGAGACCAACCAACAACGACAAGCCCAATATTCGCCAGAAATATGGCGTGCTCTCGCTGAACAATTGACCGAAGATCAGACCCTCTGAACCGCCATCGACCTGTGCTGTACCGCGTATTAGACCAATCTTGCCAATTGTACTGAGGAAGATGGTCACAATCCAAATGATACAGACTAAGGCAATGATAATTGCGATGAATGCCGTCAGGTTTTGTTCGATCGTTCGGAACAACTCCAGGAATTGAGGCGGCAGATCAGGAGGCGTACCAGGTCCGCCATTGCCTCCACCACTGCTGCCACTGTTGAAACTCGACCCTCCACGACCGCAACTAGCCAAAATGCCGAAGATCCACAAAACCCTGTGCTTCCACACAATTTGCCAGGCGCGGGTGAGGACTTCACCAAAATTGAAATTCATGTTGACTCCTTTATGATGGCTCTGCTTCCTAAATCGCCTTACTCCCATTCAATCGTCGCGGGCGGTTTACTCGTAATATCATACACGACACGATTAATCCCGTCCACTTCGTTCACTATACGATTTGCCACTTTCGCCAGCAAGTCATGCGGTAGGCGCGCCCAGTCAGCAGTCATGAAATCCTCTGTGGTCACGGCTCGAATTGCTGCGGTTTCCTGATATGTCCTCTGGTCTCCCATCACGCCGACAGAACGTACCGGAAGCAAAACGACAAAGGCCTGTGCCACGGTCGTTATTGGTTCAGCCACGAGAGGTCCAGTTTGGCGAGCAGGTAATGGACCCGTTGTCCCAGTGTGTAGCGGTCCCGTTTGTCTGCCTGTCAAGGGAGCAGTTCTCCCAGTATTTGAATGATTCGATGGAATGCGCCTGCCTAGAAATCCAGCTTTGGATAACTCCTCGATCAGGATGGCGTCCGCCGCCTGCAGACGGGATACGCGCTCGCGCGTCACCTCGCCGAGACAGCGCACGGTCAAGCCCGGACCTGGGAACGGCTGCCGCCAAACCAGTATGCGCGGCAATGCCAACTCCTCGCCAACTGCTCGTACTTCATCTTTAAATAAATATCTTAACGGTTCAACAAGTTCAAATTGCATATTCTTGGGCAGGCCGCCCACATTGTGATGGGTCTTTATCCTTTCAGCCTTATTTCGATCCGGTGCAGATGACTCAACGACATCGGGATAAATTGTCCCCTGCACCAAAAACTTTGGCTGACCCAGTTTTTTTGCCTGCTCTTCAAACACACGGATAAATTTCTCGCCGACGATCCTGCGCTTCTGTTCAGGGTCAGTAACTCCCTTTAAGGCGGACAAAAACTCCTCACTCGCATCAATCGCAATAAGCTCAGCATTCAAATTGTTCCGAAAGGCATGAGTAACTTGTTCCCCTTCATCTTTCCGCATGAGACCGGTATTCACAAAAACAGCAGTTAGTTGATCACCGATTGCCCGATGGACAAGCGCTGCCGCAACCGTTGAATCGACTCCACCCGATACTGCCGCGAGAACAGGT
>DAINRK010000354.1:0-5303 GCA_036741855.1 Anaerolineales bacterium | reverse complement strand
CGAAAAGTATTGAATGGTGATTATGATGCCATCGTGCTGGCTCAAGCCGGACTCACGCGTCTTGGGTTAGAGGCACACATCAGTGAAGTGTTTCCGCTGGATGTTATGTTGCCTGCTCCGGGGCAAGGCGCATTGGCAGTGCAATGCCGCGCGAATGACACGAAAACACTGGAACTGCTCGCCTCAATTCATGATCCATTGACTGCTGCCGCGGTAAGTGCGGAGCGCGCTTTCCTCTCGGGTTTAGGCGGTGGATGCTCCCTGCCGGTCGCGGCTTTTGCTCAAAAGAATAATGGACAAATCATTCTGACGGGCGCAGTTATCTCTGTAGATGGAAAACAAGCCATCCGCCTGAGTGCCGTGGACAAAGAGCCATACGAATTAGGCGAACGATTGGCTGAATTGGTGCTCGAACGCGGCGCAGCAGATTTATTGAAGGCGACTGTATGAATTTAGTTGACAAACGTGTTTTGATCACTCGCTCCCGAAAGCAGGCTGAAGAGTTCGCTGTTGCACTTCTTGCTGAAGGCGCACAGCCAATTTTTTTCCCGGTGATTCAGATCATGCCGCCGGATAATTACTCTGCTTTTGAGTTTGCATTACAACGTTTGGAAGACTTTGAATGGTTGATTCTAACCAGCGTTCATGGCGTAGAGGCATTCTTCCAACGACTTGCGGTATTTGGTATCAAACACATTCCACCCGGTTTGCGCGTGGCGGCAGTTGGCTCCAAGACTGCACAATGTATTTCTGAACATGGTATCCGACCTGATTACGTCCCTGATGAATATCTCCCTGAAGAGATGTTGCCAGGTTTGGGGAAAGATATCCGTGGAAAGCGTTTTCTCTTCCCGCAATCGAACCTGGCGCGCACAGTTCTTGCTGATCAGATTCGTTCTGCGGGCGGCATCTTGACTGAAATTATCGCGTATCAGACCGTTGCAAGTGAGCCTGATAGCTCTGAAATGAATGAACTACGCGCCGGTGTTGACATCGTTACTTTTACAAGTCCTTCGATTGTCCAATATTTCGTTACCATTGTTCAAAAAAATGGACTGGATCCATTTAGCTTGCCGGACAATCCATTGTTCGCTTGTATTGGACCGACTACGAAAAAAGCAGCTGAAGACATCGGTTTTGATAATCTCGTCACAGCCAGCGAATATACAACAACAGGGCTGATTGAAGCTCTCGGTAAATTGGTTATACATAAATGAAATAGAGGTCTTATGGCATTACTGGAACTTGTCCAACAAAATTTGCTTCGTACTTCGAATAGTATTCTGACTCGCCGTTTGCGTCGTCTACGCACGACACCGGCTTTGCGGGCAATGGTACGCGAAACAGAACTGACTGTACGGGACTTTATTTATCCGTTATTCGTGCGCCATGGGACGGGTCGCAATGAGATCCGCTCGATGCCCGGAATTTATCAACTGTCTGTGGATGAAGCAGTGCGTGAAGCGGTATCGGCGGCTAAGCTGGGAATCCCCGCTGTGATTTTGTTTGGTATCCCATCTGAGAAAGACCCAATTGGTTTGGAAAACTTTTCCTATGATGGAATTGTCCAGCAGGCGGTTCGAGCAACCAAACGCGAAATCCCTGAATTAGTCCTAATCACGGATGTATGTCTTTGTGAATATACTGACCATGGGCATTGCGGTATTCTAAACACAGGCGAACATTATCAACCAGGACTTCCCGAAGGATATGTTCTTAACGACGCGACGCTTGATATCCTTGGCAGGGTGGCACTCTCTCACGCTGAATCTGGTGCAGATATCATCGCACCCAGCGGCATGATGGATGGAATGGTCGCCGCGATCCGCACAGCGCTGGATACCAATGGATATGAAAATCTTCCCCTCTTATCTTATTCTGTGAAATATGCATCTTCACTGTACGGTCCGTTTCGTGAAGCAGCTCAGGGCGCACCAAAATTTGGTGATCGCAAGTCACACCAAATGGATCCTGGGAATGTGCGCGAGGCACTGCGTGAGGTTGAGACAGATATCGATGAAGGCGCGGATATGCTCATGGTGAAGCCTGCTTTGCATTATTTGGATGTCATCTTTCGTGTGCGCGAATCTTTTCCTGAACTGCCATTGGTCGCATATAACGTCAGCGGAGAGTACGCCATGATCAAAGCTGCGGCCGCAAATGGCTGGCTTGATGAACGTGCTGTCACACTTGAATCGCTGACCAGCATCAAGCGCGCCGGAGCAGATTTGATTATTACGTATCATGCCAAAGAAGCTGCGCAGTGGCTTAAAGAATAAAGTTTTGGTTATTTTATTCTGCGCGCTTTTATACAGCGACGGTGATCAATCGCTGGGCAGCGATAAGCGCGCCATCGCTGCGCACTGCGGTGGCGACTGCGTGGGCGCGGGCGGGCATATCGGGCTTAAGCACCCGCTCGAGAACGTTCATCAGTGAGTCTGCGGTCAGTGTGTTGGCTGTGTGCACGGTTCCGATGCCGAGTTGCTGGACTTGTCCTGCCCAATAGTGCTGGTCATAATGCTGCGGGATGACAACTTGGGGTGCACCGGCTCGCGTAGCAGCGTGAGTGGTCCCTGCGCCGCCGTGGTGGACGACAGCGGCAACTCGTTTAAACAGTGCCTGATGATTGACCTCACCGATAGCAATGCAGTCGGGTTCGTTGTCCACTAGCGACAGGTCAGCCCAACCTTTGAGGAGGATCGCGCGACGTTTCAGAGCACGGGCTGTTTGAATCATCACCTCACTGAGTCCTTGCGGTGCGCGGATGCTGCCAAAGCCGAAGTAAACGGGCGACTCGCCCGCGTCGAGGAACGCTTCCAACTCGGGGTCAAGTGGACGTTCATCTTTCAGGAACCAGTCTCCGGTTTGGAAAACGGCCTCGTCCGCAGGATCGGGCCAGGGTCCCAGAGTCGGATCGGATGCCAGCCAGGGCTGCTTCGTCAAAATGTGGCTTCGTACGTCGCTGACGCGGTCCAGTCCGAGTCTAGTCCGATGCGAGTTGAGGATGGAGCTCCACTGGTCGTTCCATCGCTTGGCATCCTGATTCCAAAGCTCGCTGTAATCAGCCATTGCAGGAGCGGGCTTGTCTCCCCGCATGACGAGTACAGGTGGTGCGTGATGCGGTGATGGCAGAACTGCCGGGCAGTAGGCGGCAAAGAAGTAGGGGATGCCCATCTTCTCTGCGATGGAGGGAGCCGCGATCTGGAGTGCCGTTGCGCCAAGGATCATTTCACAGCCTTGGGCCGCCGTTGTTATCGTTTCGAATTGCGCCGCGACCGTGCCTTCTATCATCTGACGCACTTGCTCTGGTGTGGGTGGTTCTGCCATTGGGCCGGCTTTCCCGGTCGAGCGCAGCTCGGGTCCGATGGGGGTAACGGTCATGCCCAGACCTTCGATCCAGTCGAGGAAATCGGGTGGCACGCACATGTGAACCTCTTGCCCGAGTTCCTGCAACTGCAGCCCCAGCGCCACCAGCGGCTGGACATCGCCGCGCGATCCGATCGTCGATAACAGTATCCGCATTATTATTCTCCATTTGTGAGGGTGAATCGAACCGCATTGTACAACTTTCGCCCTCTGAAAAAAACTACCTTTAATCGCTATTGCAATTTCCGAACTAAAAACATATAATGTTAAGCAACAGAACAAAATGATCATAAGGTCTGCCTCCAGGAAATTGGCAGACTTTTGCGTTTATAAAGCTAGAACTGCATTCTCAAAAACACAACAGTCCTACCTTGACTCAATTCTCGCATCGTCATAGAATACCGCCTAACATGAAAAACCCGTTCGCGCACTTGCATCACCATCATCACATTCAACCCCCGCATGGTCGGGAGGTATATGTGCGCGTGCCTATATTCTTATAATAGGAACCCATATTTTGCCTCATCCAGCCCCGACCATGTGTCGGGGTTTTTTGTTATCGATCTCTCGGTGGTCGAGTAGGCGGCGTTCGTCCGCCGTATCGAGACCACAATGAAATAAGAATTGCTTTGCTCAATTGTGGTCTCGATACGCCGCTTTGCGGCACTCGACCACCAAAACACTCTTGAAAAGGAACCTCTATGTCACAATCAACCATTCGACTCTCTCTTCCCTCCAAAGGTCGCCTGGAAAGCGATGTGCTGGATTTTCTTTCTGAAACCGGTCTACGTGTCTTCAAACCCAACCCACGGCAATATGAAGCGCAGGTTCCATCTCTGCCTGATTTGGGAATTATCTTTCAACGTCCTGCCGATATTGTTGTGAGTGTTCGGCAGGGATCCATTGACTTTGGTATCACAGGCCTGGATGTCATCGAAGAAAAGCGCGGTACGAATGGTGACATCATCATCTTGCATGATGCACTCGGATTCGGTCATTGCGCCCTCAAATTGGCTGTGCCCGAAGCCTGGATCAATGTTACAGATATTCCCTCACTCAAAAAATATTCAACTACTCTCAACCGTCCATTGCGCGTGGCGACCAAGTTTCCCGTTCTCACTGAACGATTCTTGAGTCAACACAATATTCCTCACGTGGTGATCTCCGCTGAAGGCACGCTCGAAACCGCGCCTACCATCGGTTACGCCGATGTCATCTCCGATTTGGTTTCATCTGGCCAAACGCTTCAAGATAATCGCCTGCGCGCCCTGCCCGATGGACTCATCCAACCGTCACAGGCCGCGCTCATTGCAAATCGCAAAACGCTGCAAAAGAATCTCAACGCGCTCGAAATGGCCCGCCGATTACTCGAATACATTGAAGCGCATCTCAGGGCGAAAGAAAATCTGCTTGTCATGGCGAACATGCGCGGCGAAAGTCCCGAAGTAATTGCGCAAAAAATGTTCACCCAAACTTCAGTCGGCGGCTTGCAGGGTCCGACGATCAGTCCCATTGTTACACGCGAGTCGAATCAAGGCTGGCATTCAGTCAGCATCGTTGTCCGCCATGAGCATCTTCCACAAGCCATTACCGAATTACGAAGCATCGGCGGAAGCGGCATTATCGTCTCGCCTGTCACTTATATCTTTGAAGAAGAGCCGCCGCGTTACAAGGCGATGCTCGACGCGTTGCGATAGGAGATTTATGTTCAAACAATACGACCCTCAGACTGCAAGACACACAATCCTCAAGCGCACGCCACCCGACGAATTTCCTGTTAGCCCGCGCCTATTGGATGGCATCGAAAAACTCTTCGGCGAACGATTGACTCCCGAGGAAGCCGTCTCGCGCATTTTGAAAGATATACGGATGAACGGTGACGCCGCGCTTCAGTCCTGGACTCAACGCCTCGATTCATTCGACCATAAACCTGCTCC
>DAINRK010000353.1:0-5306 GCA_036741855.1 Anaerolineales bacterium | reverse complement strand
ATAATCACGTGTAGATCAGTGGTAGCCATTGGAAATACGGAATATCAGGATGCGAGTTTCGCAAAACTGACCGCGCCAGGTAGGGATACAGAAGAGTTCGCGCAGGTTTTGCAGGATCCGATATGTAGCAGAAATTCTTTACGGTGACCCTGTTCGTCAACAAATCATAGGGTAATTCATGGCCACGATTACGATAAAAAATCTGGTTAAGAAGTATGGCGATACCACCGTTGTGGACAACGTAAACCTTTCAGTAAATGATGGGGAATTCATCACGTTGTTAGGTCCATCCGGATGCGGTAAAACGACTACCCTGAGAGCAATTGCAGGCCTGGTAGAAATCGATGACGGGGAAATCTATTTAGACGATCGCTTGATCAATGATTTGCCTCCCCATAAACGATCCACCGCGATGGTCTTTCAATCCTATGCTCTTTTTCCGCACATGTCTGTCCGTGATAACGTGGCTTTCGGACTGAGAATGCAAAAAGTTCCCAAATCAGAACGAGACGACCGTGTTAAAGAGGTCCTCCAGATGATGGGTTTAGAAGAACTGGCTGACCGTGGCCCGGGCCAGCTCTCCGGTGGACAGCAACAGCGGGTAGCTGTAGCCCGTGCTATTGTCACCCATCCAGTCGTGTTATTGTTTGATGAGCCGCTATCCAATCTCGACCTAAAACTGCGTGAACGCCTGCGCATTGACATTCGTGAGTTGCAGCGCAGACTGAAAATCACTTCGGTGTACGTCACCCATGATCAGGCGGAAGCATTGGTCATTTCTGACCGAATCGCCATCATGGATAGAGGGAAAATTATCCAATGCGCCGACCCGGTGACGATCTACTCGCATCCCGCCAATGCTTTCACCGCCGATTTTATCGGGCAGGCGTCTATCATCAAAGCCCGAGTGATTGAATCAAATGAATATGGTTGCACGGTTGAGACGCCTATTGGCAAGTTGGTATCTTCTGATCGACCAAAGGGCGCCTCGAATTCCGTGATGGTTTGCTGGCGACCGGAGGAGATCACCCTGTACCAAAAAGAACATCATAACCGTATTGAAGGAAAAATTGAGAGCAATATCTTCATGGGCAATCTGACCGACCTTTTTGTGGACGTAAACGGCACTTCTTTGCGGGTTCAGATGGGAGGATCTGTAAACCTCCAGCCAGGCGATAAGATTGTTCTGGGGCTTTCGAAAGACAAGTTACGGGTGATTGAGGCAGACGTATGACCAAAAAGAATCACACGCTGACCATCCTTTTGCTCCTGTTTCCCGGTGTTGGCTATATCGCCTTGATGCTGGCAGCTGCGCTTGTCATGACGGTGCTGCAAAGTATGGGTCTCTTTAACTTTACGGGGGTAAGCCAGTTTGGATTTCAAGAGTGGGTAGAGGTTTTCAATCAACAAACATGGGATGCTTTTGCATATTCCACAAAAGTCGCATTTGCAAGCTCTCTGATGTGCATGATTCTGGCCTACCCTCTGGCGCTCTTCCTGCGGAGAGAGTTTCTCGCAAAAAAGTACTTTAACGCTGTGATTCGAATGCCCCTCTTCATGCCAGCGCTTGTGGCTGCCTTCCTGATATTGAATGTCATCGCCTACCATGGAATTTTCAATGAGTTCCTGACTCGCCTGGGTATCATCCGGGAACCATTAAGATTAACTCACGATGATTGGGGGCTCGGGGTTGTCGGGATACAGATTTGGAAGAACCTGCCTTTCCAAACGTTAATCGTTACTGCTGTGCTTGCCAGTATTCAATCGGATCTGGAGAATGCTGCCAAAAACCTGGGTGCAGGCCCCTGGCAGGTGTTTCGCGATATCCTTTTCCCACTTTCCATTCCAGGGATTGTTACTGGAGTTGTGTTGGTCTTTATAGGTATTTTCGGCGATTTTGCCATTAATACCGTCGCCGGCCCTAATTATCCCCCCTCACTTGCCATCAGGATGTACGCATATGCACATACTTTCAACGATTGGGGTCAGGCTGCATGCATAGCCATTATCATCATCCTATCGTCTATGATCTACGCCTGGATCATTACCCGCGTTGCACGTTTTGCCACGAGGTAACCTATGACTGCAACCACACGTCCCACAGTAAGTAAAAGCTCCCTATTCAGTAAAAAGCAATTCCTCCTATTTACACGCGGCACTGTCTTCCCATTGGTGATGCTCGTCGGTGCGATTGTCATCATTGGTCTTCCATTGTTAATGGCTGTGTTGTGGTCATTGGTTGACCCTGATTTTCCCTGGTCCTACCCTGATATTTTTCCTACCCGTCTCTCCCTTTTTCATTGGGATTTTGTCTTCCGTTTTACCGATATCACCAGAGCCATCTTCACCAGCTACACAATCGCACCACTTGCGACCATCCTGGCGTTCATTCTTTCGCTTGCTCCTGCCTATGCTATCGCAAACTATGATTTCCCGGGCAAAGAGGCAATCCGCATTATCATCTTGCTACCCATCATTTTACCGGGCATGGTCGTTGCTCTGTTTCTCAGCCAGGTCTTTCAATTCCTTGGTTTATCACAAAGCTTGTTGGGTCTAGTGTTAGGACACACCCTCCTGGGATTGCCGTATATGTTACGCCTGCTTTCCACCAGCTTCGAGGCCATCCCCAGAGAAATTGGCGATGCGGCATCTAACCTTGGCGCAACCAATTTCTATCGCTTCAGAGATGTTTATATTCCTATGCTCCTTCCGGGCATTTTTGCAGGCTCCATTTTTACCTTCATTACAAGTCTGGAGGAGTTTAGCCTGACTTTCGTCATCGGCACGCCCACGTATCAAACCATCCCGACAATCCTGTTCGCATACTTGGGATACCATTTTGTCCGCACGAATGCTGCTGTCGTTTCATTGATTTTGATGGTGCCCAATGTGATCCTTCTATTCATTGCGGACCGTTTTCTCAAAACGGATTTTCTGACCGCAGCGTATGGAAAACTCTGATGTTGGAGGTGATGACAAAAATGGTCCCGTCCACCCACCCGTATCCCGGCTTCTTCATTCCAGCATTCGAAGGAACCGGGGCATCCATGTAGTCTCTCATGAAATTGGAGAATAAGATGAAAGGATACTTCAAAACCGTTGTATTGTTTGTGTTGCTTGCCTTGATTCTGCCTGCCTGCGGCGGAGCCCAGCCCGCAGCGCCCACCACAAAGGACTACCTTAACATGAGCTGGGATCAGATCGTTGAGGAAGCCAAAGCGGAGAAAGAGCTCGTGTTTTACATGTGGTGGGGCGAAGAATATTGGAGGACCGCCGCCCAGAAATTTGAGGAAAAGTACGGAATTAAGGCAAATGTCGTCATTGGCGATAACAATGTAGACAAACTGCTTGCCGAAAAGGATTCCGCTGTGGGCACAATTGATGCCCAGGCATTTGGTGGCGCCTCTGTCAAGACAATCATTGATGGTGGATTGCTATATGGCCCAATCCTTCCCAAGATGCCCTCTGTTGCAAACCTAGACTCCAAGTTGGGCGCCTATCAGGAAGGTGTTAAAACCATGGGTTACTTGGTCCCCTTGTATCGCAACCAGACTGGTTTCCTGTATGACCCAGACAAGATTTCGAACCCACCCCAAACTTGGGATGATTTGGTTAAATTCGTTGAAGAAAATCCCAAGCAATTTGCTTTCTGCGATCCAAATAAGGGTGGCACCGGTCAAGCGATGGTCTTCACGGCGGTCGTAAACCTGACGGGTGGGTTGGACCAATATCAGGGTGATACGGAGCTCGATCAGGCGAAGGCGGAAAAATGGTCAGCGGTTTGGGACTGGTTCAATGCCAATGAAGACAATTATGTACTCACAGCCTCCAACAATGAATCCCTTGACCTGTTGAACCAGGGGGCAGTTTCCCTCATTATCGCCTGGGACGATGACACATTGATCGCCTTCGACAAAGGGACGATCTTTAAGCGCGCCAAGATGTACATCCCTGAAATGGGTTTGCCTGGGGGTGGTGACACGGTTGGTATTCCCAAGAACGCTCCACATAAGGCTGCCGCATTGCTGTTCATCGATTTCCTCACCAGCCCCGAGATGCAGGTGGAGATGAACCAGATGATCGGTTCCTATCTGGCCCGCACCGATATTGCCACCGAAAATGCATTGCTTCCAGAAGAGGAACGTCAAAAAAATGGCTTACCCTGGTATCCGGCTCCTTACAAAGAATTCGGGAACGAGATGTTCACCCAGGAAGTGTTGATGAAGTAAAGGCCCATCCGGCTTGTTATATACGTGACTCATCCCGAAATTAGCCTTTCGAGCTGAGTCACGTTTGTTTATACTTCCGACCCATGTCTACAACCTTCGGCCCTGACCCCGCCCTCCGTTCGAGGAGGGCGGGATAGAAAGGAAGGAGCGAATATGGACTATCCTGTCGTTCGAATCGCCCACCGCGGCGCTTCAAAGCAATTTCCAGAAAACACGCTGCTTGCTTTCCGCAAAGCCATTGAACAAGGGGTGGATTATCTGGAAATGGATTTACATCTCACCCAGGATCGAGAAATTGTTATCATGCACGACGAAACCCTGGATCGGACCACTAACGGTACGGGTTTTATTTGGGATCGGACCCTTGAAGAGCTCCGTACGTTAGACGCCGGTCGAGGGGAGCCTATCCCCACGCTGGCTGATGTGGTCGAGCTGGTTCGCCCAACACCAGTCCGCCTCTACCTGGAATTAAAATACGAGATCGAGCGCGAATACACAGATAAATATTTGAAAGAGGGCTTAGCCACAACCGAAGCTGTGATCAAATATTTGGATCGAGCCGAATTTACAGACCGGGTTGTAATGACCTCCTTTTCTCCCATCCTACTTCAACGGGCGAAGGAATTGGAACCCCGCTATCCATTGATCATGACTCCTTACCCGCACGACGGCAGCCTGACACCCAAGCAAGTGATGGATCAGGTTCTTCCATCCGGGGCAAACATCGTCGCCTATCATTATTCATGTTGTGACCAGGCCTTTATGGAGGAAAGCCGTTTGTGCGGTATTGCGACCTGGGCCTGGGATCCAGATGATCCAGATGAGATGCGTCGCCTGATCCGCCTTGGTGTTCATGGGGTGGAGACCAACCGTCCAGATATACTCAACCAGGTTCTTTCCGAATTCAAATTTTAGCTGGACAAAAGGCGGCCTATGAATGGACTAAGGCAATTCTTTTCCTGGTGTTTTGAAAATCGAGGAGTGCCAGCCACACGCTTACTGAAAGAAGCCATAAACCCTTGATAGTGAATTCTCCTGCACGGAAAGGATTAAAATAATGTTAGGTTGGAATATTAG
>DAINRK010000352.1:0-5310 GCA_036741855.1 Anaerolineales bacterium | reverse complement strand
CCTGGGTAATTATCCTCAAGCTCGTGCATACTTTGAAGAAAGCTTGGAACTTCAACGCCCATTAGGCGCGTCTGGGTATCTCGCCACATTGGCATACTTGCGCGGATTAGCTGTCCATGAAGGAAATTTGGCGCAAGCGCGTGTTCTTTGTGATGAAGTGTGTGCACTGAGCAAGCAAATGGGGATGACGCTGTCGTGGCAGTATCTTTGGACGCTTGTTGATTTAGGATATATCGAACTATGGGAAGGGAACATGACACAGGCAAAAGAGATATTCGGTCAATCCATTCAACAATTCCAAAAAGCGGATCGATTTATTGGCGTCGTCCATTCTATAGAAGGTTTGGCAAGCCTGCATGTGTATCAGGGACAATCCCAACTCGCCGCGCGGCTCTTCGCCTGGACAGATGCAATGCGGGAGAAACTTGGCGATCATCGTCCGCCTGTTGAACAGGCTTCTGTGGAAAAAGATTTGGCAGTCGTCCATTCCAAAATAGGTGATGCTGAATTTACACGTCTCTCCGCAGAAGGTCGCGACCTGACAATCGAACAGGCAATTGCTCTCGCCCTGGAGGAATAAATATCTCCTCTTCATTCGAGGGTTAAACTTTGTTAATCAGGGACGTGTCTTGCCAAACCAGCGCCGGACTTTGTTCCTGTATTCACGATAGACCTCGCCAAAATGTGCCTCCAAGATACGCTCTTCGTGCGGCATGGCGTAATAATTGAAGAATAGGTACCAGACCACGAAGAAGATCAGAAGAGCGATGCTCCCATAAAAAATTACCCATCCAAGCAAGAGCGTCAGTTCAGAGAGATACATCGGGTGGCGTGAGAACGAGTAGGGTCCTCGCCTCAGCAGGTAACTCTTGTCCAGTTCCCATTCGATTCCCTTCGGTGACTCAGCCGAATGCAGGCTCAAACCCCAGATGAGTCCTATGGTTCCAACTACGACCGGGATCAGCCCGACTAGATTCCAGAATCCTGGGCGGCCCGCAGTCCATCCATATCGAACTGTAAGCAGCGAAATGCCCCATGGCACTACCTCCCATACAATAAGGGCCGCAACGAACCCTATCCACCAGGGAACACTCGCTCTTTTGGACGGCTCTTGATTGGGATTTTCAGTTGTGTTCATGATATTCACTCTACCTTTCTATCGTTACTACACCGTCGTCGCCGTCCAGCGTAATGCGTTGACCGCTGTGGATGCGCTCGGTGGCGACGCCGGTCCCCAACACGGCCGGGATATGATATTCACGCGCGACAATGGAACCATGACTGAGTATCCCACCCACATCCGTGACCACGCCTGAAGCCAACGCGAAGAGCGGAGTCCAGGCAGGTGTGGTAATCTTGGCGACGAGAATGTCACCATGTCCCATCTGGTTGAACTCGTCAGGACCGTGAATCACCCGCGCTATGCCAGTCACAAAGCCTGGGCTTGCGCCAATTCCCTTGATCGTGCCACCAGCCGCCTGGCTGGTTTGAGCAGGCATCCAACTACTGAAGTTTATCCCCAGGAAGCGTCCGCCGCCTTTGAGGGGCAATACCACAGGCGGTGTCACCGAGCGCTCGCGCTCCCAGGTTGCGCGCCGTTCGGTCATGATGTGATGATAATCCTGCACAGGCTGATTCGTATCCAGCGCGTTCGCCGCCATTTCCAGCTCATCCAGTTTCAACCAAAACACATCGTCGGGTTCGGCGATTGCATGGACTTCGGTCAATCGCCGCCCGATCTCCCTTAACATACGCCGCAGGAGCGGCCAACCCAAGCCGACGTCTGCGAGCGCGTCCTCGCGCAGGGGTGCGTAACGTTGTGCCCATTCTAAAAGTTTCTTAACCCATCGCAGGCGCAGCCCCTTCAGACGCGCCAGCATGGATTGCGTTGCCTGCTCCCGTGCGGAGGCCGATTCTGCCTGCCGTTCATGAGGATTCTGTCCCTGTCCCGTGAGAAAAAATTTGAGCGCCTCGACGATAGGCGCGGGATCATCCGCTGGAACGGCTTTCGCAAAATCCAAATCATAGATGGCGTGACCAAAACGGTTGAGATGTTCTTCGAATCGGCGACTGAACTCGCGCCAACGTTCTGCATCACCGATAGATGAAGATTGCGATTGATATGCAGCAACGATCTCGGCGCTCGACGTGCGCGTGAGATAGTCCGCGAGGTCGGGCTGTGGGCCCGCCCACATTGCCAGGTCATACAATGATTTCTCCGCCTGGATCGGCGCGCTGTCAAAGCCAAGCATGAAGGTCAGCGCAGGCGGGTCGTCCTTGTGTTTGATGAACCTGTTGTATACAAGGGTGAACAGCCATTCGATATTCGCCATAGGCAGGATGCCGCTTTGGATAGTGAAATAATGCTCTGCGGCCATCCGCACTATTGCATGTGCGCCTTCGAGGAGTTCTGCGGCGGAGCTCGCACTCAAATCATGCGCGGCCCAGGCGCCAACGACATTGGCATAACGCGGACGCGCCTCTGCCCAGCGCTTCTGTGCGGTGGGGAGCAATCGTCTGATCAAGCGCGGCATGAGCAGTAGGAAACCTGCTGACTGCTTCACGCTGAATCCATAATCGTAGTAGGCGTAATCATTGATGGTGAGCAAAAACTGCTCGGGAAGAAGGTCTTGCATGTCTTCTAAGCCTATCGGTTTTCCCATTTCGCGCATCGCCACATTCCAGGCTGGCAAGCCCAGGGTTGCGAAGAGCGGCGAGAGTGGGTCGGGCAACAATTCGATGACGCTGGCGCGCCCGTAACTTCCCTTTGGGCGTGGCAATTTCCAATCCAGCGAGACGCGCGGCTCCGGCAACGCAGTGATTGGGCGCGCCTGGAGGATGAAGAATTGTCCAGCCTGCATCGCCCATTCGATGTCCATCGGTTGTCCGTAGAGTTGCTCGATCCTCATTCCAAGTTGTGATAGTTCGATGGCTTGATTAGGGTTGAGCGTGCTTTGCCTGCGCTTCTCGGATGGCATGGATTCCTCGCGCGTGCCTTCGGGCAAGCGCACGGTCATGACCTCTTTGTCGGCGATCTCCTGTGAGTCAAGAGCGCCCGTTTGCTTGTTCACGATAAATGTATCGGGCGTGACGTGCCCGCCCACGATAGCTTCACCCAGGCCCAAGGCGGCGTTGATCACCATCTGATCACGCTCACCGGTGACTGGATTTGCGGTGAACAGAATGCCCGCCGCGTCTGCTGGCACAAGCTGCTGCACGACGACTGCCAGCGCGACATCTTCCGACGGAATATTTTGCCGCGCGCGGTAGCCAATAGCGCGCGCTGTCCACAGTGATGCCCAACATCGTTTGACCGCCTCTAGCACATGATCGCCGCCCTTCACGTTGAGATACGTTTCTTGTTGGCCCGCGAACGACATCTCAGGCAAGTCCTCTGCGGTGGCTGACGAACGCACAGCAACGGGCGGATCATCCGTGCCGAGTTCGGCGTACCACTTGCGAATCAAGTCGGCGATATTGTTTGGGAACGTGCCTTGTGTGAGAAGCTGTTGGATTTGCGCTGAGGTATTATCCAGCGTAGCTGGGCTGTCAGCCCGCGCTTGCCTTGCTGCAGAAAGAATCGCGTCGGCAAGATGGTTTTCATCTATAAAGCGCCGATACGCATTCGTGGTGATATGAAAACCAAGCGGCACGGGAAGACCAGCAATAGCCAGACGGGCGAGCGAAGCACCCTTGCCGCCAACTAGATCGAGCGTGGCATCAGGGCTATCCAGTTTGAGAATTAAAGTTTCAGTTGAGACGTTGATATGATAGTTGTTGTTCATGATCGAATTTCCTTAGCCTCGAGCTTTTCCAAACCAGCGCGCGACCTTATTCTTGTGGGCATTTACCCTGCCAGGGGACTCAGTTTCTTCGAATTGATATCCGGTTCCTATTGTCCCGCCCTAACCGCAGATTCTTGCCATCCTTTCCAGGCCATCATACCTGTGCTCATCAGCAGAAGCACCGCACCCAGTAATTCAGTTGCGAAGGTGACTGCGGCTGCTGCCAAGAGGAAGCCCAGCAGAAAGGCAATGGCTGTCCATTTGGGGAGCCTGCCATCCTTCCAGATGGCGATTACCAACAGGGGCATGCCAATGATACGAGTCAACGCCACAACACCCAACAGAGCGATCACCTCCTGATAGCCCTGCTGATACAGCTCGGCTATCACCGGTCCATGGACCGCAAGTAATCCAAGAAATGGGAGAGCAAGTGTAAGTCCCGCAACATTCAGCACGAATGCCAGAAAGGCGATCAGGCTTTGCGCTTCGTAGGTGAGGTAGCGGTACAGTCCGAAGAGCCCGTAAAGGTGAAGCACCACGCCAATCAGGATGAGTGTCCAGCCCGGTAAGTAAGTAGGAGAGAGTGCGGCAGGGATGATGTTGGATCCGGGATTAGCGAGGTCAAACGGGCCGCGTAGAACGGCGACCAGCGTAGACAATAGCCCCGACAGCGCCAGGGCGATCAAGCCAGAGCGGATTTCGCGACGCGTTTGCGTATTCATCATCGGCCTCCTTTCAAGCCTTATTTTCATATGCGGTGTAGAACTGCCTAACCTCCAAAGCCAAGTTTGACTCAGCTGGTTTGTAGAAACAGCAACACAGAATTCATTCTCCGAGCTTGTCGTAATCCGAGGCCTGCCAAATCTGCTCTGCGATCACTTGGTAACCAGCATCGGTAGGATGACTATCTCCTGATGTGCAGACGAAGGTCAGGCTGCAGATGGTCGCAGGCTGGGGCGGGCCGTTAAAAGCGGCAAAGACGTTGGCGACCCGGACGCCGTGAGCCGCCGCTGTACTTCTTACGACCGCGTTGAAGGCGTCAGTTAACTGCAGGAAACGCGGGTCGATCAGGAACGCGACATCGTAGTTCGTAAAGGTAATAATTTCAGTGTTGGGGGCGGCCGCGCGCAGTGCGCCAAGTATCTGATTGAGGTTCGCTGCGATCTTATCTAATATCTTAGGACCTTGGATCTGGTAACACGAAAGATCAGAGCCACAAAGAGTCCTCAGGACGTTGAGATCGTTTTCGCCGAGGTTAACAGTTATGGGGCTGACTTGCCCCCGATGTGCACGCAAGAAAGCGGTGGCCGCGTCGAGTTGTGAACCTGAGTAATTGTTGTGGAGGTGGAAGCCCAGTGCAGTGTAAATGCACCCACCATTGATGAAGGATTCCGTTGTTTCTCCCGGGCAGCCAAAGTTAATTGTCTGAATATCTGGCCGAATTGGCTGGAGCATCTGACTGAAATCGTCCACGTACCCGTGAACAAATAGTTCGGGCGGAACGGATGGATAATGTTCATTGTAT
>DAINRK010000351.1:3941-5321 GCA_036741855.1 Anaerolineales bacterium | reverse complement strand
GTCCTACGTTTATGGTATCCTCTCAAACCCGCTATGAAACATTTACTTCGCATACGAATCTTCCTCAAACCCTATTTTTGGCAGATCTTAGCCACGCTGCTGATTTTGTTAATTTTAGCTGGACTCAACCTCCTTGTCCCGCGCATTATTCAGACTGTGATAGATAATGGACTCTCGGGCGAGGATACGCGTTATCTCATCCGTGCTGCGTTTCTCCTTTTTGGACTTGGCCTTGCCTCCGCTATCTTGAATCTGGGTAATCGCTACGGTTCTGAGTGGATCGCGGCACGTGTGGGTTACGACTTGCGCAATCGGATGTATGACCACGTCCAGCACTTGCCCTTTACCTATCATGACCATATCCAAAGCGGACAGCTCATTTCGCGCTGTATCGAAGATGTGCGTTCGATAGAACGATTCGCAGGTGGTGCTGTCGCTGACCTGGTCCGATTTATTTTGCTAACTGTGGGGATTATTTATATTATGGCTTCAGCGAATCCGCTTCTGGCGGGCATCGCGTTATTGCCCATGCTTCCGCTCATTCTGATGACATCCATATTCGGCACAAAAGTTGGTGGGCTTTTCTTCATTGTAGATAATGCGGTCGGTGAAGTCTCAAACCGCTTGCAGGAAAATGTCGTAGGTGTTCAGGTTGTCCGTGCTTTTGCGCGCGAAAATTATGAAATCAAACGTTTCGATGTAGCGAATAAAGAAGTGTTCAAATCCTGGATTCACGTCATTGACGAATGGGCAAAGATCATGCCCACCACGAACTGGTTGACGGCAGTAAGTGTTATCTTGATCCTTTGGTTTGGCGGGAAAATGGTGATGGACGGTACGCTTACCATCGGCGCGATCGTTGCCTTCAACGCGTACATCTTAATGCTGGCTGAACCCGCGCAGCAATTAACGGGTCTCGTCAACGCAGGCGGGGAGGCGGCGGCAGGCGCGCAACGCGTCTTCGAAGTGTTGGATACTGAGCCAGCAATTAAATCTTCGGAGAATGCTATAAAGCCGGAAACCTTGCGCGGTGATGTTGAGTTCCATAATGTGGGGCTGAAATATAAAGATGAGGAAACAGCCTCATTGCACGGAATCAACCTGCGGGTCGAGCCGAATCGCATCGTTGCATTGATCGGACCCACAGGTTCGGGCAAAACATCATTCGTAAATCTTATCCCGCGCTTTTATGACGCTACTGAAGGGCAGGTGCTGGTAGACAGAGTTGACGTCCGTGAGATGGATTTAGTTTCTCTGCGAAGGCAGATCGGTATTGTGTTGCAGACATCGCTGTTATTTTCAGATACGATCAAAGCAAACATCGCATATGGCCGACCTGATGCAACAATGGATGAGATTGTTGCTGCAGCGAAAGCCGCG
>DAINRK010000351.1:0-3931 GCA_036741855.1 Anaerolineales bacterium | reverse complement strand
TCGAAGGATTTACAAATGGATACGAAACCATCGTCGGTGAGCGCGGCGTGACTCTTTCGGGCGGGCAACGTCAGCGGGTTGCCATTGCGCGTGCCCTGTTAATGGACCCGCGAATTTTGATTTTGGATGACTCGACCTCGTCAGTAGATACACAAACTGAAAAATTAATTCAATCCGCGCTGGATGCATTGATGGAAGGTCGCACAACCTTTGTGATTGCCCATCGCTTGTCCACCGTCCGCCGCGCCGATATGATCCTGGTGATGGATAAGGGTCAAATCGTCGAGCGCGGTACACATAAAGAGTTGCTCGCGCGCGGTGGATTGTATAAAGAGATCCATGATTTACAGTTAGTAGATCACACGAAGTTCGCCGAGGAAATGGAAGAGTTACAGGACGACTATCGCGCTGAGCGGAATGAGCCGATAGGCGAGTAAAGCCGAAGCGCGATAGTCGTCCTGTAAAGCTTGTATGGAGCATAGTAACCGAATCTTATCGAGAAGCATTTCAATGGGAACATCGAATCAAAGGCTGGAGCCGAGCTAAAAATGAAGCTCTTATTCATGGCGATATTGAAGGAATTCATGAGATTGTGAAAACAGAAAGGAAACGGAGAGAAAAAAACACTCGCGCTGAGCGAAGTGACAAGCGAAGCGAGGAACGCAGACGAAGCGCGAATAATCAGAGGAATTAACCTTTCTCTGAAACGTCCGCTTCGCCTGCAGGGCGTAAAATCATCGCCCCTCCGCTCAGCGCGATAAGAATCCTATGACTACCAAAATCATCCCACCTCCATTTATCACTCACTCCGAGGACCTGCTCGATAAGGGCTACGATCCCAAAGTTGCGCGCGGAATCCTGCATTTTGTAAAGCCATATACGGGGCAAATGTTCTTTGCGCTTATCCTTATGATCATCGTTACAGCCTCGGCGGTGTCGTGGCCGTACTTTGTCAAGTTAGCAATTGATGAAGGGATTACGAAGAACGATTCCGTTGCTTTGAGAAAAATCTGCCTTACATTTCTAGCCGTTTCGATCATTCAACTGGTAACAAACTACTTCCGTGTACGCATCATGTCGCGTGTAGGGCAGCACGTTCTATATGACGTTCGCACGGCGATGTTCGACCATTTGCAAAAGCTATCATTGAGTTTTTACAATCGCTACAGTGTGGGACGTGTAATCACGCGCGTGATTAACGATGTGGGCACATTACGCGAATTCATCACCTGGGCAGTATTGGCCATTGTCCGCAACTTGCTGGGCATTATTGGCACAATCATTGCAATGCTGGCGCTCAATACCCGCCTCTCTTTACTTACATTTGCGGTGATACCGCTCATGGTCGTGGCGACGATCCTGTTTCGCCGGGCAGCACGGCGGAATTATCGCAAAGTGCGTGCGGCTGTTTCATGGACCAACTCTGTGCTCGCCGAGAACGTCAACGGTGTACGGGTTGTTCAAGCGTTTTCGCGACAATCACATAATTATCTCAACTTCAAGGATTATGTAAATCGTTATTTTTTAGAAACGAGTCTTGATGCCGCGAAAGTGGCTTCCATCTTTACGCCGATTGTGGATGTGCTTGGTGCGACCGCAACGGCCCTGGTTGTGTACATTGGTGGCAGAGCCGTCTTGGGCCAAGAGATCACCGCTGGTGTACTGATTGCATTTGTGCTTTATATCGACCGCCTCTTCGATCCCATCCGTGATTTGAGTCGCCGTTTTGACACGCTTCAATCCACAATGGCTGGTGGTGAAAGAATCCTTGAATTACTCCATACGCCTGTCGAAGTGCAGGATGCAGAAGATGCGCGTGAAATGGGATCAATCGTCGGTGACGTCCGATTCGAGTCTGTGTCTTTCCATTATTCGGATGATCCGACTCTTGTCCTCGACGGAATCGATTTAGATGTGTGCGCCGGTGAAACGGTCGCCTTGGTGGGGGAGACGGGCGCAGGCAAGACGACGATTGTCAAGCTGCTCACTCGCTTCCACGACCCGACCTCGGGCGGTGTCCAAGTCGACGGCGTTGACTTGCGGACGGTGACTCAGGCATCCCTCCGTAAACAAATGGGTATGGTGCTGCAAGACCCATTCCTGTTCAATGGAACTGTGAAGGAAAATATTATGTTCGGACGGCTAAATGCTAGCGATGAAGACGTGATCACCGCAGCAAAAGCTGTTGGCGCGCATGGCTTTATTATGGGCTTGAAAAATGGCTATGATACTTCTGTGGAGGAAGGCGGCGCGCTCTTGAGTGTGGGACAGCGCCAGTTGATCTCATTCGCGCGTGCCTTGCTTGCTGACCCGCGCATTTTGATTCTAGACGAAGCAACTTCTTCGGTAGATACACAAACTGAGCAAATTATTCAAAAAGCGCTTGCTACTCTTTTGAAAGGACGCACGTCATTTGTAATCGCTCATCGTTTGTCCACCATCACCAATGCAGATAAGATTGTCGTTATTCATGATGGAATGATCGTCGAGCAGGGTACACACACCTCGTTGCTGGCGAATCAGGGAATGTATTTTGAGTTGTATCGAACAGGATTTCAAGATTGAATCACTCTGAAATTTTCTTCCGCATTCATGCTGTCCAACGGATGTTTGAGCGCGGAATTTCTGAGCAAAGGGTGCTGGGAGCCTTGAAACTAGGCGAAACGATTGAAGATTATTCTTCAGAAATGCATGAGCCAAGTCGCTTGATATTGGGCTTTCTGGGGAACCGTCCTATCCATGTAGTGGCATCCGAGAATCCAGAAACAAAAGAAATAACAATTATTACAGTTTATGTTCCGAATCCGGATAAGTGGAGTAAAGATTTCAAGAGTCGCAGATCATGATCTGCCTGATTTGCAGGCAGGCTGAAATTGCAGATGGTCTTACGTCCGTCAATTTTGAGCGTGGTGAATTCAAGCTTGTAGTGAACAATGTGCCCGCGCGTGTCTGTCCCAGTTGTGGCGAGTGTTACGTCCATGAAGATATCGCCGCAAGATTATTGCGAGGGGCCAAGATAATGTCTGAGTCGGGAATACTGGAAGACGTCGTTGAATACAATCACCTTCCCTAGGCAAACTTCTTGACTCTCCCAACCTCAAATGATAAACTCGCGGTATCTTATTCTTGAAAGGAGGCACGTGCAAATGAAAGCCATGTTGACATATACCCACGTTGTATTGAGCGCGCCTCCAGAAGGTGAAGCGTAGTAACGACTTTGTGAAGCATCCGCTTCTGGGATCAGTCGTTTGACTTGCCACCGCA
Organism: Anaerolineales bacterium; assembly: GCA_036741855.1. GTDB lineage: Bacteria > Chloroflexota > Anaerolineae > Anaerolineales > Villigracilaceae > Defluviilinea. The sequence continues at coordinate 667 of DAINRK010000351.1, read as the reverse complement.
GGTGTATCTCGCCCTGCGGTTTTTGTTTTAAGTACAAACTTGAGGAAAGTTTTATGAATTCTCGAACCAGGAAATTCCTGTCCTATTACAAACCATATTTGGGATTATTTTTTACAGACATGGTCTGTGCATGCATTGTATCGGCGACTACACTGATACTCCCATTGTGTGCGAACTACATTACCAAAAATATACTGCAAAGCAGTATGCCAAATGCGCTCAACCAAATCTATGGAATGGGCGCCATAATGCTGGCATTGATCAGCGTTCATACTGCGTGCAATATGTTCGTTGACTATCAAGGGCATATGATGGGCGCGCTGATGGAACGCGATATGCGCAGCGAATTATTTGAGCATTATCAAAAACTGTCATTTGGTTTTTACGATGAACAGAGAACGGGGCAACTCATGACACGGCTGACCAACGATTCCTTTGATCTGGCTGAGTTATATCATCATGGCCCCGAAGATATTGTCATTTCTCTATTGAACTTCGTGGGCGCGTTTATCATCATGCTCACCATCAACATCAAGCTCGCCCTGATTGTCTTTCTTTTTTTGCCGATCATGGCTGTATTCGTGATCTATTTCAATAAGAAAATGAGGATTGCGCTGCGAAGGAGCAATGATCGAATCGGTGATATTAACGCCCAAGTGGAAGATAC
>DAINRK010000350.1:0-5324 GCA_036741855.1 Anaerolineales bacterium | reverse complement strand
GATCATTTCATGAAATTAGACCTGGATAACATGATTATGTATTTCACAGTCATGCCTAATGTGATACTAAAGAATGGCTTCCTCATACCAGTGTACCTACTTTGGTAATTACAGGCGACCACGATCCGATCATCCCTCATGCACGCCTTCTCAGACACTCCTCAGATGCACACTGTTGGGCGGTCCGCGTCCATAACCCAAATCGATAATCGATCAATTATTACAAGCAGAGAATCAATGTCAGAAAAGCCTGAAATCAAAGACCAACAAATTATCAACTGCATACAAGATGAATTTGGATTAGGCGTTGAAAGTATTTCTTTGCTTTCGCTCGGTGCTGACGTGGATACATCTGTGTATCGTGTTATAGACAATAATGGAATAAATTACTTTGTAAAAGTGAGAAGACGAAATTTTGACGAAGCATCCGTAACAATTCCGAGTTTTCTTAGCGCTTCAGGTATCAAGCAGGTGATCCCGCCATTTACGACCCAAAAAGGTCAACTCTGGGCAAACATCGATTCTTTCAAGTTGACACTCTACCCCTTTGTAGAGGGGCATGCTGGACTGGAGATGAAAATGTCCAGAGAACAATGGCTTGAGTTTGGTACAGCACTAAAACGATTTCACACGACTGAAATTCCTCCAAACATAACCAGCAGTATCCAAAGGGACGATTTTTCTTCTCGGTGGCGCGATACAGTAAAAATGCACATTGAGCGTGTTGAGGAAGAGATTTTTAAGGAGCATCTCCAGGTTGAAGCAGCAGATTTTTTGAAATCCAAAAAATCGGAAACGCTCCACGTTATAAAACGAGCTGAACAGCTTGCGCGAATGCTACAAAAAGAACGCCCCGAATTTATTTTGTGCCATTCAGATATTCACGGATACAATCTTCTCATTGATAACAATGGCGCACTTTATATCGTGGATTGGGATGGATTATTATTTGCCCCTAAAGAACGAGATTTGATGTTTATTGGCGGTGGTCATGGAGACAGCGGGTATACGCCACAGGAAGAAGAAACCATGTTCTATCAAGGGTATGGGGAAGCAAATATAGATCATATTGCGATTGCATATTATCGCTATGAACGGATTATTCTGGATATTGTGGATGATTGCGACCTGATTTTTTGGGCAGACGAAGGAGAAGAAATTCAGATAGCAGCATTCGAAGATTTGAAAAACAAATTTTTGCCAGACAGTTACATAGAGATAGCATACCGGTCTGATAAGGTGTCGAAAAATTAGATCATAAGTCATAAAAGTATAATCAACGGCTATGACAAGGGCCCAAAAGATCACCCTTGGCCTTCTACTTGTTATCGCTTGTAGTATTTGGGGTATCTTTCTTTATATTACGTCACAAGCGTATCAGTCCTGGAGCGGACAGCCGCTCGGCCCCACGCTGGCCTATCCAACACAATTGCGGCTTCCAGCCACGTGGACCGCGTCACCGCTCGCGACACAGCCGACGATTACACTTGCCCCCACGTTATTCTTTGAAACTCAGACTCCCGTCCCTCCATTCTTAGCTTGCAACTACAACTTGCCACCCATGACTGTTCTAGCAATCGGGACCGATGTGCGCCCCGGCCAGCATCGCTCCGGGCTGACAGACTTCATGCGCGCGGTTCGCGTGGATTTTCAAGGACAGCGCGTCACGGCATTGGAATTTCCGCGCGACCTGTGGGTACAGATTCCGGGAATCGAGATCAAGCTGGGAATAGACCATCAAAAGCTCAATACGGCCTATGCCTACGGCAATCCCGAACATGGACCCAGCCTTTTAGCGCGCACGCTGGACCTCAATTTTGGATTGAACGTAGACCATTACATCGTCGCCAATATGAACGTCTTCGCGGAGGTTGTAGACGCGCTGGGCGGCCTGGATGTGGTCCTTCCTTCAGGAGGCATTGACGGGCGCACAACCACTGACCGCAGCGCGCGACTGGTCTTCCCCGAAGGTCCGCAGCATCTCAACGGTGAACAGGCGTTGACCCTGGCGCGTCTTCGCAACGTCAGCGTCTTTGTGCGGGCCGAACACCAGAACATGGTCATGTGCGCCTTACGAAAAAAGATCGAGAGCCCCGAGGTGGTTCTCCGGCTCCCCGCCATCATCAACTCATTCATGAGGAACATCCAGACGGATCTTTCGCCGGAGCAGATTAGTCAGTTAGCCTGTCTGGGCACAAATATGCCGCGCAGTAACATCGTGTTTGCTTCATTTCCGGGCACGCTCTTCCACTCAGCAGAGATCTATGATCCACTGCTCCAGCAGAATGTTTTTATTTGGGACGCGAACTTTGATGTACTGCGTAACTACGTCTCCGATTTCCAGGCTGGCGCCTGGCCTGCCTCTTCACCCTCCGGAGGCTCTGAATCAGAGGCTAGTAGCTGCGAGTAAGTGTTCCCGTTCTTGACCCCTTGCCGCGAAAGCCTGGCGGGTAATTGATGAATATCAAATAGCAGCCCCGAAAAGTGGAAACTTTCGGGGCTGCTATTGATCACAATATTCTACCTGTGATTGTGCACGCTTTTCCGCACAGCTTCTGGAACAAGCGCAGGTACCAGACCTGCTCGGAGCTGGGCTATGCTCCCCGCAGCTAAGGAGGGACCGAAGTCCAGGAAAGGTGTCAGGTCCTGGTGGCATACTGTCCCTTCAGCAGGGAGTGTTCCATCAAGGAGGTAATTGGCTACTGCCTGATCTGCGCATTGAGATAGAAAGAGCGAAACATGGCCCCAGCCATTCAGGGAAAGTAACCGAGAATTTGGCAGCAGGCCTGCAACGATTTGCGCGCCTTCGTAGCGGGTTGCCGGATCGAAAAAGTTACCAACAACCAATACAGGATTGGCCGTGTTTGCAGTGAATGGTCCAGTGTAGCTACCATTTTGCTCGCCAGGCCATGCGGCGCAAATACTGGAGACGTACGTCCACAATGGACCGAAATACCCGAAATCCGCCTCTGCCTGCTGAGCGTTTTCCCACCAGGCGTCATAATTATTCGGGTTATCTGAATCAGCGCAGGCAACACCCGGGAAGCCTTCTATGAAATTGGGATAATGCGGGAAGCCGCGCGTGTTGATAAAACCCAGATCCTTCCAGACTGCATATAGCCGCGTCCCCAGTTGAGCCGGAGGAGCAAGGGATTCGATGTCAGCGAGAAACAGTGCAAAGTCGGGCCAGGAGAAGGAATTGTACATCGCTCCGAGGCTGTTACTGATCAAATCCTGATAAGTGAAGAAGAAGAACGAACCGTCTGGAAATTCGATCTGGATCGGTGCAGCACGCAAACTCGCCGCCAGAGCTGCATAGCGGTCGGAAGCCCCGCCCGAGAAAGCGCAGGTTTCTGGATTCTCATCACACAGGCGGAAGAATTCATTTAGCGTATCCATCGCGCCTTTGTCTGAGCGAAGGCGGGTTGAGAACGGGATCGTATCTCCCTCGCCGGGATTGCCAGTCGTCCAGGCAATGGGATCGAGCACACCATCCACCACCAGGGCACGGACTTTGTCTGGAAAGAGGTTGGCATATGTTGCGCCGAGGAAACTGCCATACGAGTATCCGGCATAGGTCAACATCTCATCCCCGACAGCCTGCCGCAGCAAATCCATATCGCGGGCGACATTAGCGGTCGACATGTGATCGATGATTTTCCCGCCGCGCTGCGCGCATGCGTTATCCAGATAACGGTCGGCTGCTTCCCATTGAGCCGCTTCTTCGAGGGTAATTGGGAAGGCAAACGGGGTAAAGTATGGTGTCCACTGTCGAGGATTGCCAAAACAGCGCAGGGCTGTACTGCGGGCAATGCCGCGCGGGTCAAAACCAACCAGGTCAAAGTGAGCACGCACTTCATCTGTATAGAGGAAGGGGCCAGCAAATAAGACGAACTCCACCCCAGACCCTCCCGGACCACCCGGGTTGAAGAAAATCGAACCAATTTTATTGGCGGGATCACTAGCGGGCAGCCGGATGACCGCGATCAAGATATTCGCCCCAGTTGGGTTGCTGTAATCCAGTGGCACCTGGACTGTCCCACACTCGAACGGGAAGCCAAAGTCGCGGTAACAAGAACTCCAATTGATTCTTGGCACAGGGGGAGCTGCCCGGGATGAGCTCATGGGGAACGCACTCAGGCATAGGCTGAGCAAAATTGCCAGGCTCAAAATAGACCGAAAGGGAATCTTCACGCTGTTCATGATGCCTCCTTTTAGCATGATTTGATTGAGTAACAGATTAGACGATCAAGCCACCATTATGTACTGCAGATTCATTATACGACTTTTTTCTTTAAAAAACTGGGTAATTAGTATGATAAACACCATCCAATCCAATTCTATCGAGCCTGGAGAGAATTGTGTTTAAGATTACTCTGGCTTCTCATCGCTGCCCTACGGTGGAAAGCGTTGGCTAGATAAGCAGTTCATCCCTCGCTGGAGGCATTACGATACAGTCCCAGAGAACAAATCCGGGATGTAATATTTCCCGTAGGAATTTTTAGAAGCACATTGTGTGCTGCTCAGTATCCCCGATAAGCAACTCAGGAAAGGAGTTTTCGAAATGAAAACGGAGAAATGGAATGTGAAACAAAAAAATCTGTTACTCTGCTTGGGCTTCGTATTAATGCTGGCACTGAACTCTGTTCTCAACGTCCAGGCAGCGGCTTCAAAGACGATTTACCTGGATTGGCATGCTGTTGTGCCTGCTGGCTCCGGCGACCCAAACATGTTTGGTGACGGCACGGTGAGTGTCAATGCAGGCAAGTCGCAAATTTGTTACAACTTGCGGGTCTTTGTATATCCAGGAGATGGCTCGAATTGGCCGCCTACCAGCACTGGGATCTACCAGGCAGTTGCCGGTTCCAACGGACCGTTGGTTGTGGACTTGCACCCTGACTTTTCGTCTGGTGTCAATGCAAGCGGTTGTGTTCGCATTAGCAGCACACTTGCTCATAACATTCAGCAAAATCCGTCGCGCTATTACATTCTCGTAACGTCCATAAACCATCCAGACGGTGCAGTCCGCGCGCAATTAGTTAAATAAATCTGTAATACCATTCAACTCGAGGGCTATCTCAGTTTCAAGTGAAAAAGCTGCTGCGAAGAAATTCTTAAGGGGTGGTATCATCGCGCTGTGACTATTGCCATCACTGAAGCCGCGCGCAATATTTTTTTCATCAAACATACAACAGGTGATTGGGAATGACCACACCTTCTGCGATTGTCGTTGGCGGTGGTCTCGCCGGAATGGTCGTTGCCCGTGAGTTGGCACTCCGTGGCTGGCGTGTGACTCTGCTTGAGCGTACCAAACGTCTGGGAGG
>DAINRK010000349.1:0-5326 GCA_036741855.1 Anaerolineales bacterium | reverse complement strand
CACCCCAGGTGCAGGTCCTGGCTGAAAAACTCTCGGCTTGTCTAGCCCAACCTGACTTGATCTCGCCCACAAGCGACTCGATGAGGCAGTATTTGCGGCCCATGGCTGGAGGTCCGATTTGAGCGATGAGGTGATTCTGGAGAAGTTGCTGGCGTTGCTCCCTTCGTTACGCTTCGGGAGTGCTTCGCTAAATTTGGAGAGGGCAATGAGGGAATAAAAATTCTCCCTAAATTCAAACTTAGGGAGAATGATCCACGCTACGCGCAAAGGTTGCGGCTAATAACGCTTGTTACCGCTGCGTTGAGGCGGACGACGCGGATGACCACTGCCGCGGTCTCTGAAGCCACCCCGTTCTTCACGCGGACGGGCCAGGCTTACACGCAGCTCACGGTCTCCCATATTGTGTCCATTAAACATACTGATGGCTTTCTCTGCTTCAGCCTGGTTGCCCATTTCCACAAAAGCGAAGCCTTTCGACTGGCCACTATCGCGGTCTTTGATTAGCGCCACCGAAGCAACAGTTCCGGCTTGCAAAAAAAGGTTCCGCAGATCATCTTCTGTCGTTGAGTACGACAAATTTCCGACATACAACTTGGATTCCATTTTACTCCTAGCGACAACGCCTGCCGTGGAGCCGGCGTCTGATAAATCAGGCGTGAGACGACCTCGAAAGAGAGTCACCAAACCCTGTGACGGCAAAATTGAGTATAACATGGCAGCTGGCTATGGAAGGAAGTTTGATTTGTCCGATGAGGAGATATTGGCGAAGTATATGAGTTGTGTTGAACCGAAGCGTTGAAGCAGCTAAATATCGAGCGGGGGTGATACAATGAAACAAGAATAAGTCAATTAGATATTGTAGCTGATACAGTTTACCCTTGCGGGCCGTCTGCGTCATTTGCAGATGGCCCTTTTATTTTCGATAAAGGGCGGCTCTGCCCAAACTGTTCGTCCAGCCGCAATGGGGGTCAACACATTCCGACTTATGCCATCCTTCCGTGCGCCTCCAGGAGACGCACACCAATTACATCAGGAGAATAACCCATGTCATCAGAAACCAACAAAACCGTCTCGCGCCGTTTCTTCGAAGAAGTTTTCAGCAAGGGGAATCTCGCCGTGGCAGATCAGATTATTGTCAAAGACCAGGTCAATAGTGGCCCAGGCAATCCTCCCGGGCTGCTCCCCGGACTTGAAGGAACCAAACAACTCGTCACGGTGTACCGCAATGCCTTCCCGGACGTTCATTTCACGATTGATGAACAGCTCGCTGAAGGGGATAAGGTCATGACGCGTTGGACAGCACACGGCACACATCAAGGTGAACTGGTTGGCATCCCCGCCACCGGTAATTTGTCCACTGTCACCGGGATAGCTATAGACCGACTTGTGAATGGAAAGATTGCCGAGAGTTGGGGCATCTTCGACCAATTCCGCATGATGCAACAACTGGGCGTCATACCCACGCTGGAAGTTGCAGTCAAGTAAGCAGATTTTTAGTTTGCTTCTGATTCCAGATCCCCGCCAAAACAAGTAAACTGCGAACGATCACATCCCTCTCCTAAAAAGAGAGGGATGTTTGTTTTCCATGGTGAGGGTAGCACCAAGGACCATTTCACCTTCTCGAAACTCTCCTCCCTACCAGCGAACCACTCCGTGCGAGCAAAAAGCGCACAGGGGATTTGGTAGAACCGCGGCGAGACCGGTTGATTCAGTGGTAACCCCTTCTTCGAAATTTCGTCTTGTAACTAAATCATTTTACATTCATCTCTAACTGAATTTGGTCAGTTGGGGGCCACTAAGGAATCATCATGCCACATCAAAGTCTAAATGCTGAAAGCTTTTTCGTCCTTGCCATTGGTTTCATTGTTATATTTCTATTTGTTATCATGCTCATTTCGGCCCTGGCTTCGATCCTTGCTGATCAAAGAAAGGAAAGCGAATCCGGGCTAAAACCTGAGCTCAAATTCAGTCTGGTTGTTGCAAAACTTACAAGCTTCCTTCCTAAAAGGGAATCCGAGGATCGAACCTAACTCAAGTATCCTCCATGTTGCCATATATTCTTTTATTCCATCTCTGTGCCAAGGTTGTTATTAAAAAGGATTTTTTTCATGAATATTCAAACAAATGACGGGCTCACCCATTCGTATCCCAGAGATAAATCCATTGAAGCGTACAAAGTCTGGATCATGGAGATCGCCCAGCGGCTTACTACGGAAAAAAACAAATTCCAGCTCACTGAAGCAGAATGGATGGCGAGCTGGAAAGAGTATTGGAAAGAACACTGGAAAGAAAATCCGCACGCTAAGCTTTAGTGCGCCAAACGAGCTATTTCTGTCTTTCCTTCTAATCTTCTAAAAATCACCCTCATCACAAGATCAAATCCCTGCGCTTGCTAAGCGCAGTCACCTCTGCCTGGTTGTAATCGAACAATAGCCAGGGATAATGTTTCCTCCTAAAGGTTCGAAGTTCATGTTCTTGTAATGAGTTTCCCTGCCAACGACCCGATCCACGCAGCAAGCCCCCAGGGAATCAGGGGCGCGCCCAGAACGCCCAGCGGGCCAAATAGTCCGCCAAGGATCATTACAAATAAAGCAACAGGAGAAGCGATCAGGAAGGCAACCAACACTGCCCAGCGCTGCCTCATCGAAGCCTGACGATTCAGGAAAGCGATCAACAGCCAGCCACCCAGCCCACCAGCCAGAAAGAATATGAAAAATTCTCCGGGAGTCGCCTCTGCATTCCAAGCGCCAAAACGGAGAAAGAACCAGATCACCTGCCCGGCGATGGTGAGCAGTCCAACCAGTGCGGTCCAAAAAAGCGATATCGTTTTCATAATCAATCAAATCTCTCGAGCAGCCCACTCAAGTGTCGTATTTCGTAGGTGACTTTTAGATGATCTGGTAGCAGTTCATTGGTGGGGTTGTACCAACAAGTATCAATGCCATAGTCCATGCCACCCTGAATATCTGAGGTGAGGCTGTCGCCAATGATCAGAACATCGCTTTTGGCGGGCTGTCCTAAACGGGCAAAGGCGGCATCAAAGAAGGCAGCCTGTGGCTTTGCCGCACCCACTTCTTCCGAAATAATAATATCAGTAATAAAATCGCCTATTCTCGAACGAGCCAGGCGGCTGCGTTGTACGGCTTGCAGTCCATTCGTCACAATCGCGATGTGGGATATTCTGTGGAACGCCTGGAGGACATTATAAGCTCCATCCATCAAGTCGGTGCAGAGCCCCAACTGCTCCACATAGGCAGTGCTCATCTCAGCAGGAGAGCCATCGAGTCCTAGATTTTCCAACAACAATTCAAAGCGACGGACCTGCAGAACTTCCGGCGCGATTTCCTGTCGCTCCAATGCCTGCCAGAGTCCGTGGTTGATCTCTCTATAGATATCCAAATGCCCAGCCTCGAAAGGCAACTTCAACAGCGCAAAGGTCTTCGTGAGGGCAGTAATCTCCGCCTGGTCATAGTCGAACAGTGTGCCATCCGCATCGAACCATAACCAGGCATAGTATTTTGTCAGCATTAATGATTTTCGAAATGTTCCCGTTGGGAAGCCGTCTTCCCCGGTTTAAATGCCCGCGTTGCTTAGCACAGTCATCATTTGCGAAAGCGTCAGCGTGAGGGTGGGGTGAGTATCCTCAAAACGCTCGATACTTTCCTGCAGCTGCTCGAGCACTGTGTCTGGCGTATCAACGGTCTCATCGTCAGAGTTTTCGATCAGCTTTTGAATTTCCTTATCAAGGCTGAGAAGGAGGTTGCGTCCCTCTTCGTCCAGAGATTCGGCCTGAGCAACCTGATTTCGAAATTCCTCCAAAAGTTTACGTCGTTCTTCGTTCGCCATAAGAAATACCTCCGGCTTGCAATATGCAAGAATTTGTATTTGCTTTGATTTTACAACGTTTCAGTGCCCTCCCCAACACGTTCTTGTTATCAGACCCTAAGGGACTAATAAGGACGCGTGAGATTATCGAGCATAGACCAGGATCACGAATGGCAGCAACACCTTTGAAGAGATCACTTCTCGCGGGTCCGCTACCAATACACCAGTAGACCCTCCCCCATCCAAGTTGATCGCTAAATCCAGGTTTAGGTCTGAGTCCGTCAAGTAGGCACTTAATTGGTGCAGCGTAAAGTATCCTTGAGGTGCGACGATAAAAAGAATGCGGCCCTCTTTATCCTGTGCAATGACAGTTCGCCGGGCCCTTGCATAATTTTCCCTCGCCGCGGAGAAGCCGAGTTCGCCGCCCGGTTTGACAAGCATGGGAAAGGCTTGTAGAGCCGCTTGCAACTTTTCATGGGAGTTGTATGGTTTCTGGACCAGCCATCTTAATTCTGCTCCAGATCGGTCGATCACTAGCATGCCTCCATACCCATAAAAACTTCGCCCAGTGGCTTTTCCGTTGACGATCAAGAGTCCATCTGCAGAGTACCTCTCGTTGTTGATGCTAAAATAACCGCCGTTAACAACGAGCCCTGCATTCGTCTCTTTTTGCCAGGTCTCCAGAGTCTTGGGCTTTGCGTCAAAGGCGACATCCAGCCGGAAGTGATTTTGATCGAGGCGCCACAGGTACAATGACTCAACATGCTGATTTTTGTCATCGTAGATTTGAATGACGCGCCGTTCGAGCCCAGGCTGTAACCGGGACCAGTCCCCATCCGGTATAGATGCTTCTACTGTGGCGGCGAGATTGGGAGCGGGCGTGAGTATCGCTGTGCGTGTCGCGGCAGGAGTAGGAGTACTACTAAATGCAGCAGGTGCGGGCCTCGCTGCGACGGTATCATCAGGTGCAGCCTTGCTGTAATAAACAACACTGCCCCATGCGCCTATAAAAATGAGTATAAGCAAAGAGTGGAGTATTCGTGAAATAGGCTTTAACATAAAATGAATTGTATCAGGTAAATCATAGAATAGAATTAATGTTCTAAAAATTCTATAGATTTTGTAATTCAGGATTCATGCAATGGCAATGAATGAACTCATCATCAGACGTGTCCTCCCCAATGACCTGGATGAATGTTTCCTGGTCGAGACGTCCGGTTTTCCGCCGGAGGAAGCCGCGACTAGAGAGACGATCAAGCTTCGTCTGGAGGCATTTCCTCAGGGATTCTTTGTTGTTGAGATAAATGGAAGGGTCGTTGGCATTCTCAACAGCGCAGCAACCGATAAGGACGACATCAGCGATGAAGAATTGAAACAATTGATCGGGCATGACCCGGATGGAAAGAACATGGCCGTCTTTGCACTGGCCGTTTTGCCTAGATTAAGCTCTATCTTTATTTGATACAACCGCTTGACTCTCAAATTTAGATCATTATAATGT
>DAINRK010000348.1:0-5340 GCA_036741855.1 Anaerolineales bacterium | reverse complement strand
TTCCTATATCACACATCTGTGCGGGTTCAAAGCCGAAAGCCATGAGGGCAAGATCACTGGTCTCGCCGCGCTGGGTAAGCCAACATATGTCAACATTCTGCGGGAATTTGTGAGCTACGAGGACCCGGGGCAGATTCAATATTCGGTGCCGATGTATCACCGCTCTGCATTGAGGCAATTAGCCAATCGGCTCCCTGCTGATTTTGATAAAGCAGATTTAGCCGCAAGCGTTCAACTTCTCTTGGAAGAGATCGGCATCGAATTTATTCGTTTCTGGTTGCGGAAAACTGGAATTCGCTCCATTGCTGTCGCAGGCGGCGTATTCTCCAATGTTAAGTTCAATCAGCGCGTCCATGAACTCGAGGAGGTCGACGAATTCTTCGTACACCCAGCCATGGACGATAGTGGACTGGCTGTTGGCGGTGCATTCGCGGCGCTGGCAGAAGAGCCGGGAACTGATCCCACGCGTTTGCTCCAGCGTTTGAAAAACGTCTATTTCGGGACGAGCTATGAGGACGATGAGATCCGCCAGTGCATCGAAGCGTTCGGCTTCCACGCAACCTATGAAGCGAAAATTACCGATGTCGTCGCCAAATTGCTTGCTGAGGGATATGTTGTCGCTCGCTTTACCGGTAGAATGGAATATGGACCGCGTGCCCTCGGTCACCGCTCCATTCTATATCAGACCACCGATCCATCCATTAACGATTGGTTGAATGCTCACCTGCTGCGGACCGAGTTCATGCCTTTTGCCCCAGCTACTTTGCAGGAATATGCTGATGACTGCTTTGAGGGATTGAATGGTGCCCGCGACTCCGCTCGTTATATGACAATCACATTCAACTGTACCGAAAAGATGCGCGCCGAGTCGCCCGGCGTGGTTCACGTTGATGGGACGGCTCGTCCCCAAATCCTCGAGGCCGAGACGGCCCCTGATCTTTTTCAGATCGTGAAGGCATATCATAAACTGACAGGAATTCCTTCTTTGATCAATACAAGTTTCAATATGCATGGAGAGCCCATCGTCTGTACTCCGGAAGACGCATTGCGTTCCTTTAAAGAAGGCAAACTCCACTATCTCGCCATTGGTCACTGGCTGGTTGCCAACCCGGAATTGAAGAAGAACGGAAAATCATAACCTGTGATCCTTCCTCGGTGACCCAAAACACATGCGCATTGGCATCATGCTGCGTTCGATTGATGAAAAAGGTGGTGTGGGAGTCTACACTCGCAACATCGTCAAGGAACTTCTGCAGCTCGACAAAAACAACGAATATATTTTGTTCTATGCCAACCCATCCAATGTGGGCTTGTTTTCACGTCATAGGAATGCTAGAGAAATTTGGGTGAAGGGCAGGAACAAGGCCGCTTGGGACCAGGTGTTCATCCCGCGCGCTTGTCGTATTGAAAAGGTCGATATCCTTTTCCATCCAAAATTCACAGTACCGCTCTTTGTGCCATGCAAGGCTGTTATGGTCGTACATGGTGCAGACTGGCTGATTCCAGAACAGGCACAGTTCTACCCCTGGTGGGATGTGCTATACATGCGGATGATGCTGCCGCTCTACTTTAGAAAGTCATCTGCCGTGATCTCGGTTTCACAGGAAACCACTGATAATTTCAATCGGATCTTGAAGTTATCCACACATAAAATACAAACCATCTATTTTGCCCCGGCAAGACACTTTAAGCGCATCACAGATGCGGAAACATTACAACGAGTTCAACAACGATACAGTTTGCCGGATCAATTCATACTTACGTTGACCAAACGCAGGGGTGATGGTCGCAAGAATTTGGGACAGGTTTTCAAAGCATACGCGCACTATCATGCACAGACAACGAATCCGCACAAGCTCGTTGTGGGTGGCAAGGATTGTCATTTGTTTCGGGATGAATATTCCATTCCCACAGATGGATATGGAAAAGACATTTTATTTCCCGATTGGATCGATCAAGCAGATATGCCTGCTGTGTTCACGCTCGCCAGTCTCTACCTATACCCCTCCAATCTGGAAGCATTCCCGATCCCAGTCACCGAGGCTATGGCATGTGGCACACCCATTCTGACATCCAACGTCAATGGGTTGAAAGAAATTGCAGGTAAAGCCGCCTTACTCGTAGATCCCGCGGATACTGAGTCAATTGCAGTCGGCATTGCGCAAATCCTTTCTGATCGCGATTTGTGGGATTCGCTCTCGCACAAAGGTCTGGAACGCTCATCGCTCTTCACGTGGGATCGCTGTGCACAAAATACATTGGCATTACTTTTAAGTGTTGTGGCTCATAACGATATCATGCAGAAGTATCATGCAGAATCTTGAACTTAAAAAACTCTGTTCTGGCATGATCTTAATTATTGCGCCCCATATGGATGACGAAACTCTCGCCTGTGGTGGATTGATCGCCAAGCTTCCGTATAAGAATCGTATCCATATCCTTTATGCTTCCGATGGAATGAAATCTCCTGCCCCGATCCTTACCGGACGAGATCAGGTTTCGCCAAACCTGGGGAAAATTCGAATGCAGGAATCCACACATGCCATGAAGTTACTGGGAATCCCTGGACAGAACTTGCATTTCCTTGGTTTATCGGACGGAGGCTTGCAGAAAAATACGTTGGCACTGCAAAATTCGATTCGGGAAATAATCAAAAAGATTCAGCCGCAGTTCATTTTTGTCCCGTTCCGATATGATCGTCATCCTGATCATCTGGCGGTCAATCATGTGGTTGCATCGGACATTCAAAAAGGCACGATACAGGCACAGCTCCTGGAGTACTTCATCTACCATCGCTGGCGTCTGATGCCGAAGCGTGACATCCGTAAATATATCAAACCGCAATTCCTATTCCAATTGGATATTGCAGGTGTTGCAGAACAAAAGAGACAGGCGCTGGATTGTTTCACGAGTCAGACAACGATTTATTACCCCTGGCAGACCCGTCCCATTTTGACCTCCACGTTGCTCGATGAAGAATGCCAGAGCCCAGAATTTTTTCTCATTGCAAAGGACTCGTCGGCGGGCGCAAAGGTTTTTTCCAACTCCGTGCTTTGGATTCGCCTGGTGCACCATCTTGAACCATTTCTGCAAAGATGGAAATATCTCTTATCTTCTCTTGTCAAAAGGATTTTTCAAAACCGTGTCATTGAATCACACTGAGTTGAAGCGACCGATTCGCGTCGTGATGTTTGGCAGTGATCATGCAATAAATCCGGATACGAAACGATTCATGTGCAGACTCGAAGAGCATCCTGAGATTGAGTTCTTGGGTGCTTTCTGTCAAATGGAGTTCGCATCCTGGAGCGCCAGATTCCAGGATTTACGGAAACGCCGCGGCATTTTGGCAATGCCGTTATTGGCAGAGCGAATACTCGAGGATATATTTCGTTTTTTGCTTCATCCCCGTGAAGAGATTGTGCTTGCGAAAAAATTCAATAGCATTTCTGAACGCATTCATTTTGCCCAGAACATTCATTCTCCAGAGGTGCTACAGCAACTATCAGAACTACAACCAGACCTGGGTTTGATCTATGGGAGTCCAATCTTGAAACCAGAACTTTTCGAGATCCCCAAAATGGGAACACTGGGTATCCATCATGGCAAGGTACCTGAATACAGGGGAAGCAAAACCACGTTCTGGATGATGTACAACGGCGAGCCTTGCGTAGGAGTTACGATTCAGAAGGTCAATAAAGGGTTGGATACCGGCAGTATCGTCAAAACGGCTGAGGTCAGATCCTATCGTCGAGCATATCTGCCCGTGCTTCGTGAACTGGAAGCGTTAGGTATTGATCTATATCTACAGGCCGTTCTCGACCTCAAACATGGAGTTGCCGAGTTCAAACCGCAGACAGGCGTCAAAAGTAAACCATATCGCACCCCCAAAACGGCCGACTACCTCCGATTTTTGGCCCTGCAAATCAAGAGACGATTGATCCTCTCCAAATGAAGATCTGCATATTTACAGAGACCTACCACCCAGTTGTGGGCGGTGGAGAAACACAGGCACGTTTGTTGGCCGAACGTCTGGCAGCCTCGGGTCACTCCGTGATCATTCTCACACGAAGGTCTGATGCATCGCTGAAACATTATGAGCAGTATGAGGATGTGGATGTTTATCGACTTCCACCCATTGGCAAAGGACACTTGAAAAAATGGGGCTTGCTCATTTCGGGTTTTGCCAAATTCATCCATTTGCGTGAACAATATGATTTGATCTTTGTTGCAGGCTACCGCATTATTGGAATGACGGCTGTACTGGCCGGAAAATTGTTGGGGAAGCGAGTGATCCTCAAAGCCGACAGCCAGGGCGAAATGTCCGGTGAATTCTTCATGAGCGGATTGAGAAAATTTGGTGTATCACCGAGTTCATCCTTCTTCAAGCTGTTTATCGCATTTCGAAATTTTATATTGAAGAAGGCGGAGGCATTTTCTGCGATCTCGACGGAGATCGCCTCAGAATGGACCTCAAGCGGGATCTCGTCAAGAAAAGTTCATCTCATCCCCAACTGTGTGGACACGCATCGCTTCATCCCAGTGGCGCGCGAACAGAAGTTGTTGCTGCGTGAAAAACTCAACCTGCCGCGTGACCGGTTCATCGCGATTTATACAGGCAGGCTCGTATCGTATAAGGGGCTGCCATTATTACTTCGAGTTTGGAACGAACTCCTCAACAAGCATCAAAATGCATTGCTGGTCCTGGTAGGAACAGGTGGACTCGATATCCATGACTGTGAACGTGAATTACACGAATACGTGAAATCGCATCAGCTTGAAAATCATGTATTGTTTACAGGCGTGGTACAAGATGTACCTCAATATTTACAGGCATCTGATATTTTTGTCTTCCCGACTGAGAATGAAGCATTTGGTTCTTCCGTGGTAGAGGCCATGGCGTGCGCATTACCTGTGATCACCACGACAGTGGGAGCGCTCAAGTGCATTATTACCAATGGAGAGAACGGAATATTGATTCAACCTGGAAGTCATACGCAACTCTTTGAGTCCTTGGATGCCATGATTTCCAATGTTGAACGTTCTTTGCAGCTGGGACAGGCGGCCAGGCTGACAGTCCTTGACCAGTATTCGGCGGAAGGATCAACTGCAAAATATCTCACCTTGTTTCAAAGCACATTGAACTCTCAATGATAAAAGCTTCACACCAACTCACGATAGTGGGTGCGGATCTCATTCCTCCTTCTTCTTCCCGCCACACTATACATTGCAATGAGACGCAGTGTTCCTTCTATGAACCAGCGGGAACAGTCGACGATCAGTATCTAACATTTTAGCCACGGTGATCTATTGCACAAAATGGTACAGCTTAAATCTGTACAC
>DAINRK010000347.1:0-5343 GCA_036741855.1 Anaerolineales bacterium | reverse complement strand
TGATGGTCGGCGTCAATGTTCTCGTGGCAGTTAGCGTTCTGGTTGGTGTGAGTGACGCAGTATTGGTAAACACGGGCGTGGGTGAAGGAGTCCGAGTCGGGGTTTTAGTTGGGGTGTTTGTAGGTGTATCGGTAGGGGTAGGCGTATTCGTTGCTGTGCTTGGCTGATAGGTCCCGGGAGGGGCGGTTACCGCAATCGATATTGATACAAGGATGGTACGTGCACTTTCTCCCATAATTGGACCTGAAGAACTAGATGCTGAGCGTTCTAAAAATGGGACCAATTTTGGGACCAGTGGAAAGAAATCACCTGCGATTTCTACAACCAGGCGGTTTGAGTTGGTTGGATTAAAGGTAGTATCTACGGAGCCAGTACAATATTCTTGTTTATTTAACCCAACGCCCGGATTGCTGGGGTCGGGACCGTCATCATGATAGATATGGATGTCAATATCGTCAAAAGCATTCAGAAAATCTGCCCTTTGGGCAGAAGCGCGAATCCCAATGCAGTCCCGATAACGCAGGACGCCTCCAGTCCCCACGCCGGTGGCAGAACCGTAACGCACAGCCTGCCTACTGGCCGTGACAACAGTGGAGTATATGAATAAAAGCCGTCCTGCTTCCAGAATGCCATATAACAGCATGAGCAAAATCGGCAATGCAATGGCAAATTCAACCATTGCCTGGGCTGAACTTTTCCCGTGGGCTACCTTTGTTAATTTCATTTCAAAATTCCTTCAAATAAACCTAATTACTTAGTTTAATGGTCACGTTGTATAGTCCAATAAGACATTCGTACTAAAACAACAATTTTGCAAGTTACGGACCGAAAAGCATAAAAAATGCGCTTGCAATGAAATATGGTCCATACGGAATGAAGGTCATGAGCGCTTCACTTGAATAACGACGGCGTGCCAAAAGCACAATGATCAAAAGAACACTGATGGCTCCTCCGAGGAGGACCCCAAGTAGGAGCGCGTCCCAGATAAAGGGCCAGCCAAGCATCAGCCCCAGCACGCCCGCGAGATATACATCTCCGCCACCTAATGCTTCCTCTTCGTCATCCACATGGCCGGCGGCCTGCATTCTTCGTGCTCGATATCGAGCAACAAGTGCTCCAAATTGATATAAAAGGAACATTACTGCAAACCCAAATAACCCTCCAAGCAGTGATTTGCCTACACCAATCAGGAGCCCATTTTCATCTATCCGGCTGTGAATGTATGTTCCAACAATTAATCCCAGCACTGCGCCGACCAAACTAGTGGGATGCAGGATCAAACGGTGTTCAAGATCAATCACCGTAATAATCCCAAAATAAATGAGCACGATCATGCCAAGGGGAATCCCAAGCGCTTTTGACGGAAACAGCCAAAAGTAGGTGAAGGATGCAACCGCTATGATCTGTACCAGCCACGTCCGCAGGCTTCGCCTTATTCCACAATTTCGACAGGCACGCAGAGTTAAATAATCTGCCCATGAATAAGGAGTCTGACAATGATGGCAGGCAGGCTGGCTGAATCGACGGGTTTGCGGTAGAACATCCGAGGCGTAATTCACGAACAAACCGCTTATCCAGCCAAGGAAAATGGGAATGAGTACAGTGGCGTTCATTTCTATTATTATATTCCAAACATGTCTGAAAAATTGCCTGTAACCGCATGTAAGTCAACTGTAATGTGCTTGTCGAAGTGTACAATTTGACTTACAATCTCGGCGATATTCCCCTGGAGACCTGAATGGAAAAATTCGTTATAGAAGGCGGTGTTCCAATAAAGGGAGAAGTGACTCCTGCTGGAAACAAGAACGCCGCACTTCCTTTGTTGGCTGCCTGCCTGCTTACAGATGAACCAATCACTCTGAGAAATATACCCCAGATAAAAGATGTGAGCGTGATGCGAGAACTGCTCGAAAGCCTGGGTGCAGAGGTGGAAGATTTGGATTCCGCTTCGTGGCGTATCCGCGCGCGCGACGTTCGGCCCTCGGACTTGAACCCAGATCTTTGCCGCCTCATTCGCGCCTCCATTCTAATTGCTGGCCCGATGGCAGCTCGAGTAGGTGAATTTCATTTGCCATCCCCAGGTGGTGATGTAATCGGTCGTCGCCGGCTGGATACACACATCCTGGCTCTACGCGCGCTGGGTGTCGACGTAAAATACGACCGCGGTTTTTCTTTTCAGGCAGATGGTTTACACGCTGCAGATTTCCTGATGGACGAAGCCAGTGTGACGGCGACAGAGAATGCTATTATGGCCGCGGTGACAGCGACCGGCGATTCTATTATTCATAATGCGGCCTCTGAACCGCATGTCCAGGAGTTATGTCTTTTTCTAAATTCGCTTGGCGCCCAGATCGAAGATATTGGCTCCAATACGCTTCATATTCATGGAGTGTCGAAGCTGCACGGAGGTGAATTCACAATTGGGCCTGACTATATTGAAGTAATTAGTTTTGTTGGTGCGGCTGCAGTCACGCGCGGCAGTGTGCGAATCAAAAATGCTGGTGCGAAGAATCTAAAAATGATCCATCATATCTTCGAACGTATGGGGGTAACCTGGCAGGTTGAAGGGGATGACCTCATTGTTCCTGCCGATCAGGAACTTGCTATTATCCCCGATTTGGACGGCGCGATCCCTGAGATCAAAACTAACGTTTGGCCTGCATTTCCCACAGACTTGATGAGCATTGCGATGACCGTAGCAACTCAGGCGAATGGATCAATCATGTTCCATGATTGGATGTTCTCGGGTCGTATGTATTTTACAGATAAGCTAGTTGGCATGGGAGCAAAGATTATTTTGTGCGATCCATATCGTTGTTTGATACAGGGACCTAACCAACTCTACGGTGAAAATTTGGAAAGTCCAGATATTCGCGCGGGGATGTCCATGCTGCTAGCCGCGCTTGCCGCGAAGGGACAATCTACCATCAGAAATATCGGGCAGATCGAGCGCGGGTATCAGGATGTGGATAAAAAATTGCGCGCTTTGGGAGCAAATATCACAAGGGTGCAGGAATGAATCTTATTGGCTATAGTAAAATCTTCTCTGTGCAGGCGCCACTGTAAAATACAGATGGAACAAGTCGTCTTGAATATAGAATTAAAACTTGAGCGAGGAAATCACTAAATTATGTCTTCGAATGGGAATGCAAAACACGTAAAAATCTTGGTCCTTGGGTCAGGTCCTACAGGATATTCAGCCGCATTGTATGCCGCCCGGGCAGAACTTGAGCCTGTTGTGCTGACGGGTATGCAATTGGGTGGTCAGGCAGCGTTAACTTATACTATCGAAAATTACCCGGGTTTCCCAGAAGGGGTGGGAGGCGCGCAACTGGGCGAGTTGTTCCAAAAACAGGCCGAGCACTTTGGCGCGGTTACAGAGTTTGCCTCGGCAAATTCAGTGGATCTATCCCAACGTCCATTCAGAGTGGAATCTGATAATGGAGACTATCTTGCAGACTCGCTAATTGTTGGTACCGGCGCGAGTCCAAATCATCTGGACATTCCTGGCGAAATTGAATTGACAGGGCGCGGCGTTTCCTATTGTGCGACCTGTGACGGTTGGTTCTTCAAGGATAAGAAAGTCGTTGTGGTAGGCGGTGGAGATAGTGCGCTGGAGGAAGGGTTGTTCATCACGCGGTATGCATCCTCGGTAACAATCATCCACAGACGAGATGAGTTTCGCGCTAGCCCAATCTTGCAACATCGCGCGAAGCAGAATCCAAAAATCAACTTTATTCTGGACACGATTGTGACCGAAACCATTGGCGCGGATAAACTTGAGGCTGTGAGATTGAAAAATGTCAAGACAGGTGAGGAAACGATCTATGAGACCGACGGCTTGTTCATTTTCATTGGTCATACACCCAACACCGAGATGTTCAAAGGTCAGTTGGACATGAATGATCTGGGTTATATCAATATTAATGAAAAAATGGAGACAAATATCCCCGGTGTATTTGCAGCGGGCGAGGCAGCAGATCCACACTTCCGTCAAGTGGTCACATCCGCTGGGATGGGCGCGGCGGCGGCTATTCAGGCGACTCGTTTCCTCGAAGCAGAATCAGGATAAGGTATATGCGGATCGGAGTCGTAGTGCATAGTTAAAAGATGAACAGGACTTCTACTTTGGAAGTCCTGTTTTATGTCTATCAATAAAATGCTGTCAAGTTGTACTGATGCCTCCGAAATTTTCGGATAAAATTGATTGCATAAATATTCTGGATGGAGGAGTAATGAATAAGATTTCGATCATCGGCGCAGGTATGACGGGCGCCACCACTGCACACTGGCTCGCTGAACGTGAATTGGCCGACCTTGTCCTTGTGGACGTTGTTGAAGGAATGCCGCAAGGCAAGGGGCTTGACCTTTTGGAGGCGATGCCAGTCATCGGCAGGGATGTGAATATTGTCGGTTCGAATGATTATTCCGCCACACGTGATTCCGATATTATCATTATCACGGCAGGTATTGCTCGAAAGCCGGGTATGAGTCGTGATGATTTGTTGAAAACGAACGCTGAAATTGTCGGGGTTGCCGCGACAGAAACGCTCAAACATTCACCGAACGCGATCTATATTATCTTAACGAATCCTCTAGACACCATGGCTTATCTCACAATGAAGAAAACCGGCTTGCCACGAGAACGCGTTGTGGGTCAGGCAGGTGTCCTGGACTCTGCGCGCATGAGGGCGTTTGTTGCCATGGAAACCGGTGTGAGTGTCGAAAATATCGATTGCTATGTATTAGGCGGACACGGTGACGAGATGGTGCCGCTCACGCGTCATTCCAACATTGCGGGGATCCCGCTAAGGGAATATATTCCTGCTGACAAATTGGAGGCGATTGTCGCACGTACTCGGAAGGGTGGAGGAGAGATTGTAAATCTGCTCAAGACGGGCTCTGCATATTATGCGCCCGCTGCGGCCTGTGCACAAATGGCGGAAGCAATCCTTAAGAACAAGCATTTGATCGTTCCTTGTGCGGCCTTTATGAATGGTGAATATGGCTTAACTGATATGTATTTCGGCGTACCAGTCATGCTTGGTAGAGGCGGCATGGAACGAATTATTGAATATAAACTTGATGAGGATGAAAAAGCAATGTTTGAAAAATCGGCCGCGGCTGTGAAGGAAACGCACGAGGCATTAAAGAGTTTGGTGAAGGTATAACGCCACCGGAGGCAACCATGATCCTGCATGAGAAAATTTCTGAACAATTACCCAAATGGCGTGAGCGTGTCCGGTCGCTCGCCAAAGAACATGCCGATATCGTAGTAGATACTGTTACAGTTGGTGAGGTCGTAGGTGGGATGCGAGATACCAAATCTTTGTTGACGGATAT
>DAINRK010000346.1:0-5347 GCA_036741855.1 Anaerolineales bacterium | reverse complement strand
TGAGCAGGATGAGCTTGTGGATTGGGGTCGCGAAGTAGATCGGTGGGTGTTTGAAAAGTAGAGATTAGAACCTAGAGACGGGGTAAGTGGTAATTCGTCCCGCCGGTTTAACATCGACGGGATTTTTGTTTTTACTTTCCAATTATTGTTCCCACAAATAAACACTTAACGTCCCGAAATTCTCAAATCCCAGCCGCCGATACACCCTTTGTCCCAAAGATGAAGCTTGCAGGATTCCAACGCGATATCCCATCTCACGCGCTTCGAGCAGAGGCGCCAGAGTAATCGCTGCCCCTATACCTTGTCCCCGCGTCTCCGGCAGACATGTGACATTATATATCCCTGCCACGCCTGCAGACGTAAACAATTGAGATGTACCAACTGGTTCACCATCCAGGAGAGCTAGATAGGTCCGAAATGGACGTTCCCAAGCTGCTGTTTCAAAAAAGTCATACCAGATATTTTCCACATCTTGAGGTACGCCAAAACCGATACTGGCCACGTGGATCCACTTTCTCAACATTGTCTCATTTTCCACGACCACAATGCGCAAGCCATTCGGGATCGATCCTCGATCCCGCACCATCCTCAAGTCAGCCGCCATTTCGGCGCCAAACGACTCCGTGAAGGTCAAGCCGTACGCTTCCAGATGCTTTCTGGCCTCGGCTGCTGGCACATCATCCCGGATCAGCCAGGTGAGTTTTTTGATATTGAGCGCTTTGAAATGAGACATTGCATTTTCAATCAGTTGATGCATTCCCTCCGATGGTAGTTCCGTGCAAACAACCACGTTCATGAAGTGATCTGGCATGGCCGTGACAAACCAGGTCAGATATCTCCCAACCGATAACTCCACGGTGGGTGAACGTCCCAGGCAATAATGATAATTTTCCCAGTTCGCCTCGATGACGGTTTTTACAAGTTTCGTATCGGAAAAGTCGCCAAAGATGTCACGCATGAGATCATTCCTTACTTTGGCTTACTGTACTCTCAATAAAACCTTCCCATCACTCCACAATTCTTCCAAGTCGTAATGCTCGCGTTGGTCTGGCGAGAAGAGATGCACGATCACATCACCGTAATCGAGCAGGAGCCAGCCTTCCTGGGCTTGTCCCTCCACGCGGCTTTTTTTCTTATAGTCTTTCTTCGTCGCTTCCAATACCCCTTTTGCGAGCGCGTCCAACATGCGGTCGCTGGTGCCGTTGCATAGAATGAAGTAATCGGTAAACGACGCAATATCTTTGATGTCTAGAAGCAGGATGTCTTCGCCCTTTCTGTCCTCCAGGGCTTCAACGATTTTATGTGCTAGATCCAGTGCGTTCAGATATCACCTCATGATTATGTCATTGCGAGGAGCCGCGGCGATGAAGCAATGACATGCTTATTTTTTTAACGGCGCGGAGAATAACTTTGTATACACCGAGCCTGTTGGTTTCAAATCGCTTTTATACAAGTGAACTGAGTCTACTCTGGCAGTGCCGAGTGAGTCAATCTTTGTCTCTTCCAACGAGTGGCATATCTTCTGTTGATCAGCAGTAGAGATATGTAAAGCGTTTTTGACGCGTCCAATCGTCAGATGGGGAGAGAAGCTGCGATCTTCGGATTGATAACCAAGTCTGCGTGCTGCAGATTCTACTGCGTGCTGGAGTGCCTCTAACTCCGCTGGAGCCTGGAGCCCGATATAGATCACGCGCGGCCGCTTTGGGTTTGGGAAAGAGCCGAGACCAGCGAGCTGGATCTCAAAACAATGGTAGTTGTCCGCTTCTATACGGATCATCTGAGCCAGAAATTCTACATTCGCGGGTGAAATGTCACCGAGAAATTTCAAAGTCAGATGCATATTTTCTGCGGGAACCCAGCGAATGAGCGATCCTGTCCCTCTTCGCAAATTTGACGTTGCACGATAAACATCATCCTGAACTTTGGGAGGGATATCCAAGGCGATAAATGCCCGCAATAGACTCATAAATCAAGCAGATTGACCACCAAGCGCGCGTTCAATGGCTTCCCTCAGTTCGGTGAAACCAACCGGTTTTGTCAGATACATGGATGCGCCAGCTTCCATCCCATGCTTTATATCAGCTGGCATACTCGTTGCAGAGACGACAACAACAGGAATGTTGGCGAGTGCAGGGTCACCACGCATTTGTCGAAGAATATCCAAGCCAGAAATTTCGGGCATCATAATATCGAGAATAACTACATCGGGCTTTTCGATAGTCATCATTGTGAGGGCAGGAGTACTGCTGGATGTTTTCAGCACGCGATAACCGCTTACCCGCATCATCTCTGCAAACATATCTGCTGCGTCTTCTTCGTCTTCTATGATGAGGACAGTTTTTTGAGTCATACAAAAATAACGATAGCATAAGAGTAACGAATGTGCAAGAGTGCCGTCAATTTCTATGCTACATACCCTGTTGTAAGAATTGGATTGCTCTCTCAGTCTAGGAAAAGGAAGAACTGGAGGCTTCATGAGTGAGTTAGATGCTTTTCGCGCTGAGAAAGATGATTTTTTCAAACATCATCCGCAAAGCCCGTTAACGCCTGAACAGCGGCGGGATTTTGCTGGCTTACAATATTTCCCTGAGAATGCTGCTTTACAGCTTGAAGTACCGGTGGAACGTTTATTTGACCAGCAACCCATGCAGATGCAAACCTCAACAGGCGGCGTGCAGGCTTATGTCCGTTATGGGAAGTTCAAATTTGAAGTGGATGGACAGCCCACTGAACTGACGATTTATCAGAATGAGAATGGATACTTCCTGCCTTTCGTCGATTCACTTGCAGGAAAGGAGACATATCCCGCGGGTCGTTATCTTGAACCTGGGCCTTTGCCTGGAGATCACTTTCTCGTGGACTTCAACATTGCCTATAACCCCTATTGTGCTTACAACGAGATGTGGTCCTGCCCTATTACGCCTGCAGAGAATCGCCTGAAAGTTCCCATTCGTGCAGGTGAGAAGTTATTTGAACATGTGTGAGAGACCTTAAAGGTTTATTCTGGAGACTAGGCGAAAAATATGCGTTAATCATGACGCAAGTTGTATGTTTAATAGAGTAAGGAAACCTTTAGCGTCTGAATAAAAAACGACGGACACGCACCCGTCGTTTTATTTTTCTTCGGTCTTCTTTATTACATCAAGAAGAGCTTCATATTCCTCACAACACTCGGTACATGTATCGAGGTGCTGACGAATTAGCGGCATGAGTTGCGCGGCGTCTTTTTTATCAGCTTCTCTTTCCACATATTCGTCGAGCTTTGCATAAATCTCATCACAAGAGAGTTCCTCGGCGCGCACATCCTCAAGGACGCGCAAAAATCCCAAGACTGTCTCATTGGTGAGTTCCTTCTGCAAGCCGAGACTCACGCGAATTCGCCTGACAAGTTCTTTGATGTTCATTGTCTTCGTCTTTGATGTTTAATCACTCGCTAATCTTACTTTTGTTCAAAAAGCGCAAGTACTTCATGCGCATTGATATCTTCCATCGAAAGGCGATTTTTCAACCTGAGTCGGGCGTCATGCAATAGCTTGTAAAGAGCGTTGCGATTGGTCTTAAGTTTACGCGCCGCATCTTCCATGGGCATATCCTGCACACCAAGCAGAAGCAAAGCCTGCCGCTGACGTTCCGTTAATTCCTCATCAATGATTCTGCGGACGCGCACGATCATGTCTGCGCGTTCAGCTGAAATTTCGGGTCCAGCCTGAGGGTCAGCAAGCAGGCCCGGGGGAGGTGGAATGTCCTCATTTTCTGTGAGTTCGTCCAGTGACGCATCGCGCCAGCGTTTACGGCGAAGTTCTGTCAGCGCGATCCTCACGGCGATTTTGTGAACCCAAGTTGTGAATTGACTGCGTCCCTCAAAGCTGTCTAATTGATCGAGGACACGCAGGAGCGTCTCCTGTGTTACTTCTTCAACCAAAGAATTGAATTGTGGTTGGTCAGGAGAAAGCCAGCGCGAGAGGGCATAGGGCAAGCCCTTTTGGACAATGGAACGTAAGTCTTCAAGTGCGGCTTCACGCGCCTCACCTGAAGACCTAAGATCAGATAACCAGGCCTCATTAGTGCGAGTAGTCATATAAATAGAATTATAAAACAGAAAAAGGGTGATTTGCTTATCGCTGATTAAATTATGTCAGTGCGATTTGTCGGTAGATACAATCTTAAAAACAAACAAGCCTGATGGCTTGTTGTTATGGGCGCACAGGGACTCGAACCCCGGACTTCTACTGTGTGATAGTAGCGCTCTAACCAACTGAGCTATGCGCCCTGGTGACGGCATTATAGCCGAGTTAAACTTCTTGTGCAAGTAACCTTCCCGGGTTTGGAAGGTGATAGTGCTAAGGAGGTGGCAGCACATCAAATGGATTGATTTTATAGGAGGATGTCATGATCTCGAAGTGTAAATGTGACCCACTTGAATTTCCCGTAGTACCAACTGCACCGATCACATCGCCCTGTCCAACACTTTGCCCACAGCCAACATTGATTCCGCTAAGATGAGCATAGAGGGATTGATAACCGCCTCCATGATCGATCAAAATCATATTGCCATAGCCATAATTATTCCAGCCGGCATACACGACCACACCTGCATCGGTGGCGTACACACCTTCACCTTCGTTGCCCGCGAGATCGATACCCCAGTGATTGGCTGCCGGGGTGTAATCAAACCCTGAAAGATAATGTGAATTTGTTGGCCAGACAAACGTCCCATACCCCACTGCACCTCCACTGATTGGATCGCAGGCACCAGGTCCGAGCACGCGCGCAAATGCAGGATTCTCACGCGTCACACCAAGCGGCGCGCTCCATGACACGAACTCACGCCTTCCATTCGGAACTATGAGCCACGTTCCGGGTGCTATGTTTGGGTGGGCGAAATCTCCTATGGTTGCCATGTCCAGATTGTTAGGTGGATAATTAATAATATCCTCTGGCTTCACTCTGTAATATTCTGATACACCATTCAACCCCTCCCCTTCTTGCCATTCATGATATGTCCCGTTGACAGGTAGAATGTTCAATTCCTGTCCTGGCTTCAGAGCATGTGGGTCATCCAGCAGGGTATAGTAATTTCCCCACAGGATTGTCTCGGGACTAAGACCGAATTTTTCCGCGATCCCAAAGACTGTATCTCCCTCCAAAACAGTGTACTTGACAATTTCCTGTCTTGGCCGGGATGGGATGATGGTATGTACCTGTGCTAATCGTGGGATTCCCCCAAAGCCATCTGTCTCCTCTGATATGACGTTTTCGATACCTGCCACGTCGACAGTTGGTTCCTTTTCCAAAGCGTTGACAACGTTCCCCGCGGGTGCCTGTGCGTAGAATAAGCGCACTAGCC